>CAZYGK010000016.1:40811-42582 GCA_964647355.1 uncultured Flavobacteriaceae bacterium
GGGATCGCCACGCGGCGGTGAACCCGGTAGCGGCGGTTCGGAAGATTGCGAGCCATCCAGGCGAGTACGCGCAGATTCTCGCCGACCGATTGTTCGTTCAAATCGTGGCTATGCCAGATTCGAGCGTTGGGGGCGTAGATCGCCTCTACGGCGTCGAGATCGCCGCGTTCGATCGCACTGAAAAAGCGCTCCGCGAGGTCGAGCGCAGCGTCGGTCACGGCACGAGGCGGTAGCCGCCGCTTTCAGTGACAAGCAATTTCGCGTGCGTCGGATCGTTTTCGATCTTCTGGCGCAGGCGGTAAATGTGGGTCTCGAGCGTGTGCGTGGTTACGGCGGGATTGTAGCCCCAAACCTCATGCAGGAGCACTTCGCGTCCGACGACCTTGTCGCCGGCGCGGTAGAGGAACTTGAGGATCGAGGTTTCCTTTTCGGTCAGCCTGACTTTCGTGTTGTTCGGGCCGGTCAAGAGTTTCGCCGACGGGCGGAACGAGTATTGGCCGATCTTGAACACCGCATCTTCGCTCTGCGCGTGGCTACGCAGATGCGCTCGGATGCGCGCCAGGAGAACCGCGAATTTGAAGGGTTTGGTGACGTAGTCGTTCGCACCGGCTTCGAGGCCGAAGACTTCGTCGGATTCCGCGACATGGCCGGTAAGCATAACGACCGGACAGCGCACGCCCGACTTGCGCATCAAGCGACAGACCTCGCGGCCGTCGAGATCCGGGAGCCCTACGTCCAAGATCACCAAATCCGGGAGTTCGGTCTTGGCTTTCTCAAGAGCGGCGGCGCCGGTAGCCGCGTCGACTACGATGAACTCCGACAGCAAATCCAGCTGTTCCTTTAGGGATTCGCGGAGGGCGTTGTCGTCGTCCACCAAGAGGACGCGTCGGGGTGTGGTCATAGGTCCAGATAGCCGGTGATTTGCGAGGGTCTCTGTCTACGCTATAGCAGGTCTCAGTTGGAGAGCGGGAGAGGCATGAAATTGATAGCGCGCAAAAGGCCTAAGAAGCGCGCTCGCGGAACTGTGAACGCAAAATCGACCTTGGGCGAGCGTGTGGCGGGCTCGGCGCTCGCGGTGGATCGCACGTGTGCAGAGCTGCGGCGAGGCCTGCCGGTTCTGGTGCGGCCAACAAAAGGCGGGGGCTTGCTTGTCGTGGCGGCCGAGCTTGCGAGCCCCGCCGTGTTGGACGCGCTCCGGCAGTGGTCGGGCACGGTCCCCCAAGCCCTCCTTACGCATCATCGGGCGGCGACGCTGAAGATCCGGCTGTACACGGACGATGTCGTTGCCGTGCCGTTGCCGCGGGACGATGCCGCTCGCGCCGCGCAGGTTCTGGCCGACCCGACGCGCGATTTGGGCGACCCGCTGATGGGGCCATGGCAGGCGGTCCGCGATGCGCTTCCGGCTGGTGCCGGGGCTGCTATCAAGCTTGCGAAGGTCGCGGGCCTGCTTCCGGCAGTCGTTGTCGTGCCGCTTTCGGCCGCTTCGGCCAAGCGCCTGGCGGTGCGCGAGATGCTGCCGATCGTCACCGTCGCCGATGTCGAACGGTACGAAGCGCCGCTCACTTTCAAGGTTGCGGCGCGCGCGCGGCTGCCACTTGAGGGCGCGGAGGAGACGCGCGTACTTGCGTTCCGGCCGACGAACGGCGCACGAGAGCATCTGGCGTTGATTGTGGGCGAGCCGGAGCCGCCGGGGCCTGTGTTGGTGCGCCTGCATTCGGAGTGTTTGACCGGCGACATATTGGGTTCGCTGAAGTGCGATTGCGGCGATCAG
>CAZYGK010000017.1:0-41845 GCA_964647355.1 uncultured Flavobacteriaceae bacterium
CGTGCGGAACCGCACGACGCGCTCTTCGACCTTCTCGCCGGGCTTGAGCTTCATCCGATCGTCGTCGCGCATGATCAGACCGCCGTCGCGCGCGACCACGGGCCGCTTCGCCGCGAAGTACAACGGAACGATCGGGATGTTCTCCGAAAGGATGTATTCCCAGATGTCGAGTTCGGTCCAATTCGAGAGCGGAAACACCCGGATCGACTCACCCTTTTTGATCCGCGCATTGAAGACGTTCCAAAGCTCGGGCCGCTGGTTCTTCGGATCCCAGCCATGCGCCGCCGTTCGGAACGAGAAGATGCGCTCCTTCGCGCGGCTTTTCTCTTCGTCTCGCCGCGCCCCGCCGAACGCCGCATCGAAGCCGTACTTGTCCAGCGCTTGTTTGAGGCCTTCGGTCTTCATCACCTGCGTATGAACCGACGAACCGGAATCGAACGGATTCACCCCCGCGCGGACGCCCTCTTCATTGATGTGGACGATCAGGTTCAGCCCCAGCCCCTTCACCGTCTCGTCGCGAAACGAGATCATCTCGCGAAACTTCCACGTCGTGTCGACGTGCATGAGCGGAAACGGCGGCTTCGCGGGATAGAACGCCTTCATCGCCAAGTGCAGCATCACCGACGAGTCTTTGCCGATCGAATAGAGCATGACAGGGTTCGCGAACTCCGCCGCGACCTCGCGCATGATGAAAATACTCTCGGCCTCAAGCCTCTTCAGATGCGGGCTTCGGGTGCGTGCAGGGGCAGGCGCGGCCAATGTGCAGAATCCTCGAATACAGGGGGAAAATGGTGCGCTTCCCCTATTTGTGCAACTGCACAGTGTCAATCCGAGATCACACAGCCGCGACCGTAAAACTCAAGGGCAAGGGGGTCGTGATCGCGGCTTCGGCTAAGAAAGCGGCGCCTGAAGCAAGCCCACCTTTTGGAACAAGTAAGCGACGTAAGCCAAGTAGCCGGCAAACAACAGCAAGCCGTACGTACGCCCGATCCGGTTCGCGAACAGCAGCGGCGGAAACAAGGCCAATGTTGCAGCAAGCATCACCCACATATCGACGTCGACAATCTGCCTGTCCACGTGCACGGGCCCCAACACCGACGCGACGCCAAGAATCGCGAGAATATTGTAGATGTTCGACCCCACAACGTTGCCCAGCGCGATGTCCGGATTTCCGCGCATCGCCGCGACAACCGAGGTCGCAAGCTCCGGCAGCGACGTTCCCGCCGCGATCAGCGTCAATCCGATCACCGTTTCGGAGATGCCGTTCGCGCGGGCTATCGAGATCGAACTCTGCACAAGCACCTCGGCGCCGAGAATCAAAAGGGCAACACCGACGATAATCAAGCCGATGTCGATCAGCGCCGAATACGCGAGCGAGCGGTCCCGCATGTGCCGCGACCCCTCGGGCTCGGCGCCGGCCGCACGTTCCTGCGCATAGCTGATAAGCAACATCGCAAGCAGAATCGCGAGCATCAGCACGCCTTCGAACCAGCCCAACACCGGCATACGAAGCGCCAGCCAGATGAAAAGACCGGCGGCAACAAGCGCGAACAAGCCGTCGCGCCCGATTGCGCGCGGCGACACTGTGATCGGCGCAATCAGCGCGGTGACGCCCAGGATCAGAAGAATGTTGAAGATGTTCGAGCCGACGACATTGCCGACCGCAATGCCGTACGCCTGATTGACGGACGCGTTGACGCTGACCAGCAACTCGGGGGTCGACGTGCCATAGGCAACGATCGTCACGCCGATCAGCAGAGGCGAAACATGCAACCGGCGCGCGACCGCGACGCCACCGTGAACGAGCGTTTCAGCCCCCAAAATCAGCAGCACGAACCCTGCTGCCACCAACACATACTCGTTCATCGCGCCTCCCTGGACCCCAGAAACTGGAAGGGAAGCACGGACTCGTCAAGCTAGCGTAAAAGGCGAATGCGGTCGCCCGCCTACCCCGCCTGAGCGATGTAATCCCGCATGGCGTAGCGCTCGAGGTCGGCGTCCTCGATCCGGCGCTTCACGACGTCGCCGATCGACACGATCCCGATCAGCCGCCCGCCTTCGACGACCGGCACATGCCGGAAACGTCCGAGCGTCATCGTTTCCATGAGCGATTCCGAACTGTCCGTTAGCCGGCAGGTCGCGACGTCGCGCGTCATCACCTCGTCGATGGTACGTGTCAAACCGGCGGGTCCGTTCTGCGACAGCGCTTGAACGATGTCACGCTCCGATACGATTCCGATCACCTCGCCCGCCGCTCCGGTCACAACGGCGGCACCAATGCGCTTCGTCGCGAGCAGATCGCACACCTGCTGCAGCGTCGCGGTCGGGCGTACGGTCTCCACCTTCGCCGCCTTGTGTTTCAGAATGGTGGCAACGGTCATAGTTCCTCCTTCAAGAAAGGAGAGCCGCCAGCACGTCACGGGAAACGCCGGAGGACGGGACAAACTGGCACAAGGGCTCTCTTGTCTGACGAACAGCATGCGCCGAATTCGCGTGCCCGGCAATGCCCTTGCTTCGCACTGCACAATGTCGTGAGAGGCGGTCACATTCGTCTGTGCACGGAAGCTTCGGTATGATGAACGTTCGAAACGTCAGATGCCCGATAACACAACGTTGTCGATCAGCCTGACGGCGCCAAAGCGCACCGCCAGCGACACCAAGGCCCCGCCCATGCCGACGCGCTGAAGCTCGGCGAGTGTCGTTGGATCGGCGACGCTCACATACTCCGGCGCGGCCCGCCCTTCGGCCTGCAAGATCGCGCTCATCCGCGCTCGCAGAACTGCCGCATCGCGCTCGCCGGCCGCGTAGGCGTCTCGTACCGCCGACAGAGCCCGCCACACCACAGGCGCAGCGGCCCGATCCTCGGCCGTCAGCAGCGCATTGCGGCTGCTCATTGCCAAGCCGTCCGGCTCGCGCAGGGTAGGCCCGGCGACAATTTCCACCGGCAGATCGAGATCGCGGACCAAGCGCCGGATCACGGCCAATTGCTGGGCATCCTTCTGTCCGAAGACGGCATGCGTCGGCTGCACGATATTGAGGAGCTTCGTCACAACCACGGCAACGCCGTTGAAATGCCCCGGCCGCATCGCGCCTTCGAGCGGCCGCGTCACCGGTCCAACATCGATCGCCGCAGAAAACCCTTCGGGATAGATCTCCCACGGCTCCGGCACGAACACGACATCGCACCCGGCCCCGCGCAGCATCTCCATGTCGCGCTCCAGCGTGCGCGGGTAGCGCTCTAGGTCTTTCTTGTCGTTGAACTGCGTCGGATTCACGAAGATGCTCGCGGCCACGCGCGGACACCGCTCCCGCGCCAGCCGAACCAAGCTCAAATGCCCCTCGTGCAACGCCCCCATCGTGGGAACGAAACCGAAGGGCGCATCGAGCGGTGCGCGAGCTTCGCGCATCGCTGCGATCGTCCGGACAAGCTTCACGGTTCTTCAAAACCCTTAAGCGCTTCCGCGAGCGTTCCCGCCGCGATCGTCGAAGCATTGGCTCGCGTCGGAAACGTACCTGCTTCAACCTCTTCGCGATAGGTGCGCAGGGCCTCTTCGATCAGATTGCCCACTTCCGCGAAGCGCTTCGCGTGCCGGGGTGACTTCTCGAACAGGCCCAATATATCGTGCCAAACCTGCACTTGCCCGTCGCAACCGGCCCCCGCGCCTATGCCGATAGTCGGAATGGAAAGCCGCTTCGTAATCGCCTCGGCCAACTCCGTCGGCACAAGCTCGAGCACGATGGCAAAGGCTCCAGCCGACTGGAGCGCCAGCGCATCGTGCGTGATACCACGCGCGCCCGGCGCATCCTTGCCCTGCACTTTGATGCCGATCTGATGCGTTGCCTGCGGCGTGTAACCGAGATGCCCCATTACCGGAATGCCGAGTTCAACAAGCCGCCGCACCACCTTCACGACCGGCCCACCGCCCTCGACCTTCACCGCCTGGACGCCCGCCTCGCGCATCATGCGCCCGGCCGCGTTGATCGCGTCGTCGATGCCCGAATAGGTGAGGAACGGCAGATCGCCAACGACCAGCGCCCGCTCGGTCCCGCGTACGACAGCCGATGCATGCCGCACCATGTCGTCGAGCGTCACCGGGATCGTCGTGTCGTGGCCCTGCATCACCATGCCGAGCGAATCGCCCACCAGAATGAGTTGGAATCCCGCCCGCTCAGCGAGCTTCGCCGACGCGTAGTCGTACGTCGTCAGCATCGCGACGCGCCCGCCGTCGGCCTTCAGTTTCAACAGATCCTGGATGCTGGTCCGCATGGCGCGAAATCTGAGCGTTCGGGCGCGCCGATGCAAGCAATTGCAGCATCGAAATGCCCAAACAAAGTCAACGCGTTAACGATCCTGTGCGCCCGCATCCTTGGCCGGTTCGACCTTAACGCCGCGCGCTTTCAAGGCCTCGCGCAACAGAAACTCGATCTCTGCGTTCACCGAACGCAGATCCGCGCCCGCCAAACGCGCGACGGCGTTGAAGAGCGCGGGATCTAGGCGGAGCGCAAAGGCTTTGCGGTCGGTCGGCATGACACCTACTGGTAAATCGTACCCGCGTTGACGACCGGCTGCGTCTGACTGTCGGAGCACAAGACCACGAGCAGGTTCGACACCATCGCCGCGCGCCGCTCGTCGTCCAGCTTCACGACATCGCGCTCGGAGAGGTGGTTTAACGCCTGCTCCACCATCAAGACCGCGCCCTCCACGATTTTCTGGCGTGCCGCGAGCACCGCTTCCGCCTGCTGCCGGCGCAACATCGCGCTCGCGATTTCAGGCGCATAGGCAAGGTGCGAGAGCTTCGCCCCGTCGATCGTAATGCCGGCGATGGACACGCGCTCCTGCAGCTTCTCCCTCAATAGCGCGGACACCTGATCCGAGGCCGCACGGAGCGTGGGCTCGTCGTGCTCGGCATTGTCGTACGCAAAGTGCGAAGCGATCTCGCGTACGGCCGTTTCGATCTGTATGTCGACGAAGCGCTGATAGTCGTCCACGTCGAACAACGCGCTCGCCGTGTCGCTGACGCGCCACACGACCACCGCCGCAATCTCGATTGGATTGCCGCGCCGGTCGTTCACCTTGAGCTTTTCGCCCGTCACGTTGCGCACGCGGACCGAAATTTTCTTGCGCATGAACCACGGCAGCACCCAACGCAAGCCGGGCGCGCGATCTGTGCCTTTGTAGTTGCCGAACAGCGTAATCGCCGCCGCCTCATTCGGCTGCAGCGTATAGAATCCCGCGGAGAGCAATAGGCACGCGCTGAACAACAACCCCGGCACCAGCAGGAACCACGCCGAACCCGGTTCGCGCTCCGCAAGGCCCGTCACCAACGTCCAGATGACGGCCGCAGCCACGGCCAGCGTGACCAACAGCATCAGCCCGCCGTCCATTGTCTGCGCGGTGCGTTCCGTCGTTTGCCTAAGGGATTGAACAGCCATAGAAAAATCCTCGCTTGCGATCAACATGATATCATAATAGTATCGAAGGACCCAAGCCGCAAGGGGCGCTTAGGCTTTTCTTTGAGGCGCCGGCCAACCGATTGAACAGCGTTCAATTGAAGCAGACAATATGTCCCCGAAATATACGATTTGGCCAGCCATCCGCCACGTTGCGCATCTCTTTGCTTCTTCGAAAAGACGCGCTGTTCCGATTGCGCAACTTAGAATCGCGTGCGGCAATGGTGCATTGTTGAGTCGCGAGGTATGCGTAACATGTCCTGTCATTCCTTCCTGATTGCCCGTCCCGACAAGAAGCCGGTGTTCGCCAGCCCCGATGGCGCGAACGAAATCGCTCACGCGAGCGACTGGATCCCGATCGGTTGGCTAGCCATGTTCGAACCGCGCGACGTGCAGCTGGTCGAGGAACCGCCGGAGTCCCACAGCTACGATCCCGACACGATCACGCGCTGCCCGACGCTCGTGCGCAAAAAAGACGCGGCAATCGACATGCTGCAAAAGCGCCGGGCGAAATTGTCCAAGATCTTGCCCCAACACCTACAAGATCAGCTCGGCGGGCTCGAGAAAGCCGTTCGCTCGTCTCCCCTGCCCTATGTGCAGCTCGTGGTCAGCGATCTCGACATGTTCGCATCACCTGGCTCGGAACGGAGCTTGCGCCAACTGGTGTCCACGCTCGACAGCGATGATTTGAAGCAGTGGCGTAACTTGCTCGCACATGTCGACACCGAGATGGGCAAGGACTTCTCCAAGGTTCAGTTCCCGGAGCTGAACGGCAGCGCCGCCATCGTCGGGTACCTGCCCGAGCAGTACTCTGTTCCGACAAAGGCAGAAGCGCCGAAAACGCAAGGCAAGCAGGCCGCAAAGACAAAGTCCGGCCAAAAAGCCAAGCCCCAAACACCTCCGAAAAAACAACAGGCCGCTTCCGCCACCAAGAAGCCGTGGTGGAAATTCTGGTGACCTGAGCCCACGAGCGCTCGCCCCAGTGTTTTTGGGCGAGCGCACGCTCGTTCTGCGCGAACAGCAAGCCGGATTCGCCAAATCGGGCGTTTATCCCACGCCGAACTTCTGCTTGAACGAATTCCGGATTGGCGCCCTCGGGTCTGCCGACTAGACAGGCGCCAACCTCGAAGGAGTTTGAGCTCATGCTTGCGCGCCGCATTCTGTTCGCAGCCACCGTCGCAGCCACCCTCGCTATCCCAAGTGAAGCTCACGCCAACCGGCCGGACTTGCGGTTTGAGAGCGAGCACGCGCTGCAAAAGCTCTATCGCGGCGAACCCTTCGCCGAAGCGATCGCGGGCCAAGCCAAAGCGATCCTCGTCTTTCCGAGCATCGTGAAGGCAGGCTTCGTGTTCGGAGGTTCATTCGGCGAAGGCGTGCTCTTCTACCCGAACGACGAAGCGCAATACTACAACTCGCTGTCCGGATCGTGGGGCCTGCAAGCCGGCATTCAAAGCTACGGCTATGCGTTGTTCCTGATGAACGATCGCGCCCTCGAATACCTTGAGAAGTCCGACGGCTGGGAACTGGGCGTCGGCCCGACGATCGTCCTGGTCAACGCCGGCGCGGCCAAGAATCTCTCGACCACGACGCTGAACGACGACGTCTACGCTTTTGTCTTCGATCAAGAAGGCCTCATGGCAGGCCTCGCCATCGAAGGCTCGAAGATCTCTCAGATCGACCCGTAGCATCCATCGCGCCGTTGAGCGTAAAGTAGCACCCGCTTCACGCTCATCTGCGTTCGTGTTTGAGCTTCGGCTTCGCTTTGCGTTGAAGCTCGACCTGCTTTTGCCGCGCACGGTCCGCCTCGCGGACCGCCTGCCCCATCCCCGAAAGATACTGCGGCGGGACCGTGTGCTCTTTGACGCCATACCAAGCTGCCGCCTGATGCGTGAAGTACGGATCGATAAGGTGCGGGCGCGCGAGCGCCACAAGCTCCGCGCGGCGGCAGGCGACAATCGTATTTATCTGCGCGGGTTCGGTGATCGCGCCGACCGCCATAGTCTTGATCCCGGTGACATTGCGGATCGTCTCGGCAAACTGCACTTGGTACATCCGGCCGTAGGTCGGCTTTTGCTCGGGCACGGTCTGCCCTGAGGAGGCATCGATCAGGTCGGCGCCCGCCGCCGCAAACATCCGCGCGATCGCGACAACGTCGTCTTCGCTGATCCCGCCCGGCGCCCAGTCGCTGGCCGAGATACGTACGGACATCGGTTTCGCTTTGGGCCAGACAGCGCGCATCGCCTTGAACACATCGAGCGGAAAGCGCGCGCGGTTTTCGATCGAACCGCCGTAGGTGTCGCGCCGCAGGTTCGTGAGCGGCGAGAGAAAGCTTGCAAGCAAGTATCCGTGCGCGCAGTGCAGCTCCAACATGTCGTAGCCTGCCCGATCCGCGCGCAGGGTCGCCTGCACGAAGTCGGCTTTGATGCGCTCCATCGCGGCGCGGTCGAGCTCCGCCGGCAGTTGGCTCACACCACTGAAATAGGGCAGTGCCGACGCGGAACAGAGCGACCAGTTGGCATCTGCCTGCGCGATCGGATAGTCCGCCTCCTCCCACCCGAGCTGCGTCGAACCCTTACGCCCGGCATGCCCCAGCTGCATACAAAGCTTCGCGCGGGTGTTTAGGTGCACGAAGTCGGCGATGCGCTTGAACTCGCGCTCCTGCGCGTCGCTCCAAAGACCGGTACAGCCGAGCGAGATGCGCGCATCCGCCGAGGGACACGTCATCTCGACATAGACGAGCCCTGCCCCGCCCATCGCGCGCGAAGTGTAGTGCACGAAATGCCAATCGTTCGGCACGCCGTCGACGGCCGAATACTGCGCCATCGGCGAGACGACGACGCGGTTGTCGAGCGTCATGTCGCGCAGCTTCAGCGGCGTGAACATCGGCGTCGGACGGGACTTGCGGCAGTCGATCCCGCTCTCCTCGAAATAGGTCTGATACCACTCGTCCTCGAAGCGCTTCACGAACGACGCATCGCGCACAAGAAGATTGTCCCAGGTAATGCTCTTCGCCCGGCACATCACGACCATCGCGAACTGCATCTGTTTCATATCGTTCGAGCGTTCCATATGCTCGAACCAAGCAAGGCTCACGTCCGCGTTGTGCTGCGTGATCTGCACCTCGGTGCGGCGCGCCTTGTCGTAGGCACGGAAGGCCGCCTCGACCGACCGCTCGCCGTGTTCAACCAGCGCATCCGAAAGCGCGATCGCGCACTCCATCGCAAGCTTCGTGCCCGAACCGATCGAATAGTGCGCACTCGCCTTCGCGTCGCCCAAGATCACGATATTCTTGTGCCACCAATTCTCGCAAAAAATCCGCGGGAAGTTCCGCCACAGCGAGCGGTTTGTGATCAGCTTGTGACCCTGCAGTTCCTCCGCAAAAATCTCCTCGAGCTTCCGCGCGCTCTCCGCCTCGCCCAGCTTGTCGAAGCCGAACCCCGCCCACGCCTCGGGCGACATCTCCATCACCCAGGTCGAGTAACCGGGCTCATACTGATAGGTGTGCGCGCAAATCAACCCGAACGGCGTCTGCTTGAAGAAATACGTGAACGCATCGAGCGGACGCGTGGAGCCAAGCCACGCGAACTTGTTCGCCTTGAACGTAAGCGACGGCTTGAAGTGCTCTTTGTAGAGCTCCCGAATGCGGCTGTTGACCCCATCGGCAGCGACGATCACGTCGCAATCGGCAAACCGCGCCAGATCTTCGACCGGCGTCTGATAGTGCACCCGCACGCCGACCGCCTCGCAGCGCGCCTGCAAGATTTTTAGCAGCGCAAGTCGCGAGCACCCCGCAAAGCCGTTGCCGGCACACCGCGTCTCCGTCCCCTTGTAACGAATGATGATGTCGTCCCAATACGCGAACGCATCGCGGATCGCGTCGTAGGATTCGACGTCGCGGCTCAGGAATTCTTCCAGTGTCTCGTCAGAGAACACGACACCGAAGCCGAACGTATCGTCGGCGCGGTTCTGCTCATAGACGTCGATCTGCCAGCCCGGCTTCGCCTTCTTCGTCAGGAGCGCAAGGTAGAGCCCGCCGGGCCCGCCGCCGGCAATCGCGATCTTCATGCCAGCCTCACCCGCGCGGCACGACGGCCGTCGTCTCGATCTCGACCTTGGCCTGCCGCTCCACGAGCCCGGAGACGATAATCACCGCCATCGTCGGGTAGACCTTGCCCATAAGCTCGCGCCACGCCGCGCCGATCTCCCGAAGCGAAGCTTCATATTCGTCTCGGCTGGTCACGAACCACGTCATGCGTACGATATGTTCGGGTCCCGCCCCCGCTTCCTTCAGCACGGCGAGCGTGTTCACCAGCACCTGCCGGAACTGCCCCGCAAAGTCGCTCGCCTTAAACACGCCGTTGTCCCAGCCGATCTGCCCGGCCACGAATACGAGCCGCCCTTCGGCCTCAATCCCGTTCGAATATCCTTTGGGGCGATCCCAACCCGCCGGCTGCAACACACGCATCGCTTCCTCCCAGTGCTCGAACGGACTCAACGAGTTTATCAGCCGCCACGCCACCGCTGTACACCGCCCTCTTCGGTGCGCGCCGCACGAGTATTTGCAGATCGGATCGAACGCCCACTACGGGATCGAGCCCCAAAGGGTGGACTGGCGGAGCCGGAGGGATTCGAACCCTCGATACAGCTTTTCAACTGTATAACGGTTTAGCAAACCGCCGCCTTCAGCCTCTCGGCCACAGCTCCGCATAGCCCGCGGCTGTCGCGGGGGCGCCTTTTTGCCCTTAACCGTGCCGGGATGCAACCCCGCAATCGCCCCGGACGCGCCGCCGCAAGCAGAGGCTTCAACCGATTTTCTTGCCCAGATAACCGATGATCGCCGCCGCGACCCCGATTCCAATCACCACACCTGAGGTTTGACCCACGGTCTGCATGAGGGCCTGCGGGTCCGTGGACTGCCCCGCCATCCCCAGCATCACGAAATAGAAAACAATGGCGAGCCCGACAAGCGCCGCACCCACGATCACCAACCGCCAATTCGTCTGCCGCATCTCATTCCCCAAAGGTTTCGGGGACACATATAGCTCGAACGCGTCTCTGCCGCCAAGCCGTCGGTCCGGCGCGCGAAAGGTGCGCGGCGTCACACTCAGGGAGGTAATACCGGCCGCAGGTGCCGCCACCGTGATGCCCGCCACTGGCGCACGAGCGCCATGCCACCCAACGTTCCCGCAAAAGAGCTCAAACGGAGGAAAACCGTGCGCACGCGTTCCAAATTGGCGCTTCTCGCATTGACGCCGCTTGCCGCGGCATCGATCGCCCACGCAGCCATCGGCGACATCGACTTTCAGAAGGTGGATGTTTCGCTTAGCAAGAAGGACGGCCGTCCCGACGCACCGGTCATAACGGCATCGAATGCGACCGGCACTTGGCAAGCAGGAAACGCCGAAATCGTTTTTCGCTTGCGTGTCGCCACCAAGGTGAACGCCGGATCGAGGATCGTACGGATCGCACTCGGTATCCCTGCTATGGGCACCAACGCGCGGACAATTTACGAGAACACCGACTGGAGCGGGGCCGCCCGCGAGGTGAACATCGACCCCAGTGTCCGCAGGCTTACAGCGGGTGAGCTGGGCATACCGGCGCTCACGGCTGCCGCGCGGTGCGCTCAAGCGCACGCAAACGGCGGAGGCGGATCGGGCAACTTCGACTTGCCCTACGTGCTGGATGTCCAGGTCGGCGTCAAAGCCGTGCGCGGCATCACGAACAACGAAGATCGTTGGCGCGTATTCGACCGCACGGTCCCGGCAAAGATCCACTGCATAGCGACGTCGCAATCCGTTGCCGAACCGCAGCGTACGCCCGGCGCCCCGCAGCGCGTTCCCGGTGCACCGCAACGCACACCGGGCGAACCGGTACGCACGCTCTCGCCCTACCGCCCGTTGACGGTGGACCTCAGCTTCGCGCGGCTCGGCAACGCGGCCGGCTGCCCCGCCGACTTTCGCCAAAGCATGCGCATCGTCTCGCCGGGGCCGGGCACCGCCAAGGTCTATATCGTCCGGCAGGACAACCCCGGCGTCCTCGGCGCACCGATCTACGTCAATGTCGCTACCCGAATGCCGAACGGGAAGTATGTGGGCGTGCTGCAAACGACGGTGCGCATATCGAGCACGCTCAAGCGCACCTACCGCGTGCTCGCCGTCAACCCGTTCGGTGAACCCGTGCCGTCACCGTGGGCCGCCCTCGACGTGAAGTGCTAAGGCAAATACTGCATGCTGACTTCCGTCGCGACACCGCCGTTGACCGCCACCCACACCATGCAGCCGTCGCCGGGGCATGAGATGTAGGTGCCCGGGTTCGCCACCATGTCTGCGTATGTGGTGTTCTGGTTCGCGATGCCGCCGTCCTTATCGTGCGTCACGCGGAAACCCTTTGCGTCGGCTGCGACCACAAATTTGCGCACAACGGCGGTATCGTTCGCGATGTAGAAATCGTTCGGCGGCGGCGACTCGTCGTTGCGCGCCGTCGCTGCTTTCGCGGCCTCGGGTCCGGTGAACATGCACGCCGCGTCGAGATCGAGGCTTGTTGGCGTCCATGCCTTCACCGCACCGAACCAAATCCCATCCGGCAGCGGCCCCGTGTCCGCCAGACACCCCGATCCGTCGGCGCCGTCGGCAGCCTTCGGCATCGTCGGCACCTGGGCATACGCAAAGGGCGCGCCGGTCTGCACCTTTGGCGGCTGCGGCGGTGGCGGAGCCTGTTGTGCCTGTTTCTGTTGGTCGCACGCGGCAAGCACAAACAGAACCGGAACGGCAAAGACGATCGCTCTCATCGGAATGCGCCTCCCCTGACGCTGAGCGACTCTAGCGCTGAACCGCATGTCCGTCGAATCAAGCCCCAGGCGAATGCGTGCACGGCAACATGCGCGCCGGTAGGCGCGATCAGTACGTTAGCACGACGTCCGCCGCAGCTTTCGCAGGAGCTATGTGCTCCCGATAGTTCTTGAGGTTCACCTCGACCCAAACCGTCTGCAACACGCTCAACCGGTGCTCGACCGGAATCGTGTTGAGCGGATGCGCGGGATCGGTCGCCGCAACACGTTGCACACGCTCCAAGTAACGCGCACGGGCGATCTCAAGGTCGGTGTCTAGGAACACCCTAAAATCGAGCGACCCGGCAATCTCCGGCGCCAACGCAACGACACCTTCGAGAATGAGAACGCCACCTGCCGCGACGATTGTCTCGACTCCGGTCACATCGTTGGCGGCGTGGTCATAGACCGGCACGCGAACCGCCTGGCCCGCCCGCATCGAGTTCACATCGACTACAAGCCGTCCGAAGTCGAAGCTCTCGGGAAACCCTTTGCGATGCGCAAGCCCAGCCGCCTGCAACGCGGCATTGGACTTTAGATAACCGTCGAGGGAAACCACCTGCGCCGGCAAACCCCGGCCCGAAAGTTCCTTCGCGAGGTTCGCGGCAAACGTCGACTTGCCCGACGCCACGCCACCGCCAACGCCTGTTAGGAACGGCACCGCAGGCCTCGCCTGTGCCCAGATCAATGCGCCAACACGTTTGACGGGATCGTTCAAGTTGGCCTCGACTGACAAACCGCTCCCCATCTTCGGCTCACTGTCGCCGCGACCCGACACAGCGCGCTGGCAGCTGCGTCACGCAGTTTGGAAATCGAGCCGATACGCATACCCGCGCATCACCGGCGTGTACGTCATCTTGCCCCGACCCGCCTTCGCCTGCTCTTCGAACCACGCGCGCACCTCGGGCCGGAAACGCACATGGAATTGGTCGAGCCAAGTGCCGAGCAGCTTCTTGAACCAGCGGGGCATCCCCTCTTGGTTCCCGAAGTCGACGACGTGGATCGTGCCGCCCGGCTTTATCTGCTTGAAGCCGTGCTCCAGCGCCTCCCGCCAATCGTCCATCATGGACAGCGAATAGGAATAGATCAGCCGGTCGAACGGCCGCGAGTGGCCAACCTTGGCCGGCGTGAAGTCCGTCGACAACGCCGTCGCAAGCTTGATCCGGTTCGAAAGCCCCGCACCCGCCACCGACTCCGAGGCCGTTTTCAGCATCTCAGCCGATGCGTCGATGCCATAAAACGTGGCACCGGGATTGCGCTTCGCGAGCAGCACGAGATTGCGCGCCGTGCCGCAACCCACCTCGCAGATGTGGTCGGCGGCGCCCACGGGCAGCTCTTTGATCAGCTTGTCGCGCCCGAAGAGATAGTACTTGCGGGTGAGGTCGTAGATGTACCGCGTGTGGCGGTACATCTTGTCCATCGCCACGTGGGCGTCTGAGTTCATCGCTTACGGCTTCAAGCTGTAGATGTGGAACCCGCCATAGATCGACGAGCGGTCTTTGTCGTGGAACGCCAGGGCTTCTTCCGCCTCGTAGTTCCAGCGCCCGATGAGATCGGCCGGCAGCTTGCGCTCGAGCGGCGAATCCGGCCCCGCCGTGCGGAAGATGACCCTGGCACCCGGCGCGGCGGTGCGCGTGATCTGCCGCCACAGCGCGGTGATCTGCTCTTCGTTCATCCAATCCTGCGCGTCGAGCAGCACGTAACGGTCGAGGCTCGCGGGCTCCAGAGCCGCGAGATAATCGGTCATCGAAGCAAGGTGCGTCTCCACGCGGTCCGTACGCTCGCGGACGACCTTGTACGTCTGTTCCTGCAGATACGCCGGAACCGCACCGCGGTCTTCCGTGTCGTAGCGCCGTCCGAACGCCTGCCACGCGAAGTAGTTCTCGGTGATCGGGAAGTCGCAAGCGAGCTTCTCGATCCGCCGCCGGATGAGCCCCGCCGGATCGCCGCCGGAGGCCTTGTTCAGTTCATCGTACTGCGCCGGCGGAATACCGAGCGCATAAAACGACACCGGCATCTTCGACAAAGCCTTCACCAGCTTCGAATCGAAGAGCGGTGCGATCGTGCGGTTGAAGATCGCCCGTTGCTCTTCCGGCGTGCGCGCCGTCAGCATCTCTTTCAGCTGCTTGCCGTGCATGCGCGCGACGGTTTGCAGAATGCCCAGAAACCGGCCCAAGAGCCCATAGCGATAAAGGTTGCGCGCGAACATGTTGATCCGCCGCCCGCGCAACGGAATCCACTGCTCCCAATAATCGCGCGTCGTCGCGTCCAACCGCTCGAGCAGGAAGCTGTCGTACTTCTCGCGGTTCTCTTTCGAGTTCGCGTAACCGAAGAACTGGAAGAAATCCTCATACGTCGGCAGATAAGAGAGCGCAGCAAGCTTCAGCCGCGTCAGCGCGATATGGTTAGGGTTCAAGTCGACCGCGATCACCTTAGCCGGGTTCGCCGCCAGATAATTAACGACATTGCAGCCGCCCGAGGCGATCGTAATGATGCGGGTGGTCGGCTGAATGCGCATCGCCGCCATATCGACATCCGGGTCTTCCCAGATCTGGTTGTAGACGAACCCCTGGAACATGAGCGTGAACAGCCGCTCCATGACGCCGCGCTTTGTGGTCACGCTGTGGTTGACCGCGGCTTCTTTCAGAAGTTTGTTACCCATGGGGATGCGCTGAATTCCGAATTGAAAAAAGCGCCCCTCTCGAGGCCCGCCCAAAGCGGCCTCAAGGAGCGCGAAGCGGCTATTTAATGCGGGACCACCAACGTTGCAAACGCGTCACCCGGCCAAGAAAGCCGCAAAACCCCAGAAATCCCCCACGGCGAGCAAGCCGGCACTGGCCGCTCCCGTGTCGCAGGCGCTGTTGTCAGCCCTTCTGGCGCAGGAAGAGGGCGCTTCCCTCGATAGCGCACTCAGGCGTGCGTTGAAGACGGCGCGCGACCTCGACGGGGCCTCCCGGCGCAAAGTGGTCACGTCGCTGACCGAACTGAACCGCCGCCGCGCGCGCCTGGAGTGGCACCTGAGCCAAGAACGCACCCGCGTCAGCCCGCACCATCTGCTGCTCGCCTTTGCCGCGCTTGAAACCGGGGGCGAAGCGAAGGGCCTGCGCCTCAGCGACAACGACCAAGCGCTCGTGCACTCCTTGGCGCAGCACAAGCTGAACGACCCTGAGATGCCTCAGGCGACCCGCCTCGAATGCCCGCCCGCGTTCGAAGGCCCCTTACGCGAAGCGCTGGGCGACGACTTCGAGCGCGAGATGCAAGCAGCCCTCGAACCTGCGCCGGTCGACCTGCGCGTCAACCTGCTCAAGACGACCGTCGACGCCGCGCGCAAGAAGCTCCGCAGCGAAGACATCGTCGCGCAACGCATGGCCCTGAGCCCCTGGGGTCTGCGCTGCCCGCCCGGCACGAACGTCTCGGCCAGCGAAACGTTCAAAGAAGGCCTCGTCGAATTCCAAGACGAAGCCTCGCAGCTTGCAGCGCTCCTCGTCGATGCCAAACCGGGTATGCAGGTGATGGACTTCTGCTCCGGCACCGGCGGCAAGACGCTGGCGCTTGCCGCGGCCATGCAGAACAAAGGCCATCTCGTCGCTTGCGACATCAGCGAGGTCCGCCTTGCCCGCGCGAAACAGCGCGCCAAACGCGCCGGCGCCGAAAACGCAGAGCGCAAACTACTCCCCGCCGCCGACGACAAGTGGATGAAGCGCCACTACGCGAAGTTCGACCGCGTCCTCGTCGATGCCCCCTGCTCCGGCACAGGCTCCTGGCGGCGCAACCCCGACGCCAGGTGGTCCACCCAGTCGGCGAAGCTCGACGAACTCACGAAGCTTCAAGACGCCATCGTCGCGCGCGCCGCCAACTTCGCAAAACCCGGCGGCCACTTGATCTACGCGACCTGCTCCCTGCTCCGCCGCGAAAACGACGACCGCGTTGCGGCATTCCTCGACACGCGCAAGGACTTCGAACGAATCGACGCCCGCACGATCATCCCCGACTGGCCCGACGCGGTCCTCCGCCTCTCGCCCGCGAAACACGGCACCGACGGCTTCTTCGCCGCCGTTTTGCGGCGCGTCACAATTCCGGCATAGTTCGACCCGACATTTCGAGGGACTAGCGAGGCAACCATGCGCCCACCTTTCTACCTGCGCCAACTCCGGCGCGACCTCGACACTTGGATCGCCAAGGGCCTCGTCGACGAGGAGAACAAGGAAGCGATCCTCGCCTCCGTCGGTGCGGGGTCCCAAGTCCGCACCATGGACGTCATCCTCGCAGTCTTCGGCGTGATCCTGATCGGCGCGGGCGCGATGTCGTTCGTGGCCGCGAACTGGGCCGCCATGGCCAAGCTCGAACGCCTTGTCGTCCTCTTTGGCGGACTGTGGGCCGCCTATGCCATCGCCGGCTGGTTCCTCGCGAACAACCGAGGCGCGATCGGCCAAGCGTTCGTGCTGCTCGGCGTGATCCTGTTCGGCGTGAACATCCATTACGTCGCCCAGACCTACAACATCCAAGCCCACTATCCCGACGGCCTGCTCCTGTGGGGCGCGGGCGCGATCCTCGCCGCAGCGATCATCCCCTCCCGCGCCTCGCTCGCGCTCGCACTGGGCTTAGGCGGCTGGTGGACTTGGCAAGAGACGCAATACTACGACAACGTCTTGCACCTGCCGTTCCTGCTCTATTGGGCGATCTGCACGGCGATCGCCTGGGCCCTGAACTGGCGCCCTGGAATCCACCTTTCCGCGCTCACGCTCCTCGGCTGGTTCGTCATCAGCTTCGAAGCGCTCCAGCGCCTGCTCGGCTGGGGCGATGCGGAGGTCCTGACAATCTTCATCTTCCTGCCGCTCGCGATATGGTCGCTGATGCAGCTCCTGGAGCGCGATGACGCGAACGGCCTCGCGCTCTCGACCGGCCACTACGCGTTCTTTGCCTTCCTCATCGCCTACGGCCTATTGCAGCTGCCGGACAACGACCACCAAAGCGCATCCACCACCTGGCTCGCCTTCTCGACGCTCATGACCGTGCTGTCCGTCGGCGCCGTCACGATGGGCTTCAACCGCAAGACGTTCTCAGTGATCGACGTCTTCGGCACGCTGTTCGCCTGCGTCACGACGATGATCTACGTCTTCATGGTGCAGCGCTACGAAGATGCGCTCGACGTCCCCTATCTCGTCTTCGCGCTGATCGTCATCATCTGGAGCATCCAGCGCGGCGTGCGCCTGCAGGATCGTTTCGTCATCAACTGGTCGACCGTCGCCTTCGGCCTCTGGTTCCTCTACTGCTACTTCGACCTGTTCGAAGGCCTGCTCGACCAGTCGATCTTCTTCACCGTCGGCGGCGTCCTCCTGATCCTGATCAGCCTGACGCTCGAAGCCATCCGCCGGCAGCTTGTCACCGCCGCACCCGCCACCAAGGAGGCCAAGCCATGACGATGATGCGCATCCTCCTCGTCGTCCTCGTGCAGACGATCGCGCTGGCCTACATGATCATGGACCGCCAGGCTGTCCTGAACGCGGCCCGCGTCGTGACACTGAAGGTCACTCCCGTCGACCCGATGGATCCGCTCCGCGGCGAGTTCGTGATCTTGAGCTACGACATCTCGCGCCTCACGACCGGCGAACTCCAAGGCGACGACCAATTCAACTCGACCGACACCGTTTTCGTGACGCTCGAGAAAAAGGCCGAGACGTGGGGCCCCGTCGCCGTGGGCCACCGCCCGATCGCAACCCCCGGCGGCGTCGTCATCAAGGGTACCGTAAGCCGCGCCGACACCGGCACGCTCTGGGTCGGCTACGGCATCGAAAGCTTTTTCGTGCCCCAAGGCATGGGCCGCGACATCGAAACCGAACGCCAGAAAGGCGACCTCACCGCCGACATTGCCATTGACACCCAAGGCCGCGCCGCCATCAAAGCCATGCGCCGCAAAGGCGAGGTGTTCTACGTTGAGGGCATTCTCTAACCCGCAAGTGGCACATGTGGCACAGGGGTACATGTGTTCCGCTTGTGCCGCTTCACGTGGTGCCGCCGATGCAAAATCGAATCCGTTCAATCCGTATGCACGGCTGATTTCTGCGAAACATCCGTCTTAATCCGTCTGCGTCAAACCGGCAGATCGCTTTGTCGCAGCGCGCGCGTGACACAAAATGTGTCTGCACCCTCCGCGGCTCGGCCCGCGAAATACCGTTGATCCCGTATCAAATTGTCAAGATGCAGCCGCTGACAAAGACGCGTCAGGGAACCGCATCAGAATAAGGTATACCAATAAAACATCAAGGCGCCGATTGCCGCAAACGCCCTGTCGCAGCCCTGCCGTCAGCGCGAGTCCGGCGCGCGCCACAAAACCTCCTCCGGCTCGACGGCAGCTCAAGCCGCCGCGTGAAACATCCAACGCACGCCGAACTTATCGTTCAGGGCGCCATATAGGCCGAACGGCTGATCCGCGATCGGGTCGGTGACGACACCCCCTTGCGACAAGGCCTGAAACAACCTCTTCGTCTCCGAAGGCGTCCCGCCGCTCACATAGAGGCAGACCGCATTGCCATTGACCCTCTGCTCGTTGTGCTCGGAGCAACCATCGTCCCCGCACGCCCTTGACTTGTCCACAAATATCAATAAGTTGTGGACAGCTAGGATCCTTCCACATGTCGAAAACCGTGACCCTAAACGTCCGCGTGAGTGGCGCACTCGGCGAACACGTCGCGACGAACGTCGGCGAAGACGGCGCCTACGAGAACGTCAGCGAATATGTGCGCGACCTGATCCGCCGCGACAAAGAACGCGCCGATGCCGAAGCCTTCACACGCTTGAAGGCCGAGCTAACGAAGGCGTTCGCGGCGCCGAGCAGTGCCTACAAACCGCTGGACGCCGACACCGTGATCAAGCGAAACGCGCGCAAGCGCAAATGACCGCTTTCCGCGTCCAGGACGGTGCAGGCCACCGGCTCGACGAAATCTACGACTACACGCGCCGCACGTGGGGCGAGGCACAAGCCGAGGCCTACATTCGCGGCTTGTTCGACAAGTTCGCAGCCATCGCCGCGCGCGAATTTCCGTGGCGTCCTATCCCTGCCGAATTCGGCGTCGATGGGTACTACTGCCGGCACGAGAAGCACGTGATCTACTGGAAACTGCTCCCCGACGGCAAAGTCGGTATCGTAACTGTTCTGCACGAACGCATGCATCACATCGAGCGCCTGAAGGAGCACCTCGACAAGCCGATGTGACCCAGGTCGAGAGGGGTACAGCCAACATCCCTCGCGTCCGACCAGAACTGGCAACGAGGAGTGAATCGAATGGGCTTAGACACCGTCGAACTTGTCATGGCCTTCGAAGAGCGCTTCGCGATCTCGATCCCCGACGAAGACGCGGAGAAGATCGTCACGGTGCGCGACGCGATCGACTATATCTACGCAAGGGTGAACCATACCGACGCGAACGTGTGCATGACTCAGCGGTCGTTCCACCGCTTGCGCCGCGCGCTCCAGACCGAACTCGGCATCGCGCGCTCGACAATCAAGCCAGCGTCACGATTGAGCACGATCATGCGCCTTGAAGACCGGAGAGTCGCATCGGAGCGCTTGCGCGCGGCAGTGGGCGCGTCGGCGTGGCCGGATCTCTACCGCTCGCGGACTACAGTGATGGCGAGCGCCGCCGGCTCAGTCGTGGTCGGTGCCACAGTCTGGATCGCAGCCACCAGCGCCGCACAACCCTTGGGCTCCGCGTTCTTTCTAGCCACGGCCGCAACGCTCGCAAGCGCCATCCTAATGGCACACGCGACCCAGCACTTGCGACGAGACTTCCGTAAACCCGCAACGTCGGCCAACTCGCCGAATATTTGCTCGCACACGAGACGATGCGACTTGAACCCAATGCTGGCGAAGGCTGGTCGCGCGAACAGGTTCGCGCAGTCGTTCGCGCGATCATCGTCCAACATCTGAACGTCGAACCGCACTTCAGCGACGACGCAAGCTTCGTCGACGACCTGGGCGCCGACTAGCCGCTACTCGCCGGCCGGCCACGGGCTGCCGAAGGGGAACGGCGGCTCTTCGCGCTGCATCGCGACGTAACTCAGGCACTGCCCGACATAACGCGCGCAGGCGGCGACGAAACGTTGGAAGTCCGGCTGCGGCTCGCGGCTGATCGCGACCAGCACCCACAGGATCACCCCCATCACAATTGTGAACCAGAACGCGAGCCACGCGAGCAGACCAAACCCTAGCGAGAACAGCAGCCGCTGCCACGGAAACTCGCGCGCGCCCTCGATTTGGCGGGGCGGTTCGTTCGCAGCGTTGTAGGAAGCGTCGCTTTGATCAGCCATGACGTAGCCCTCCGATTCGGCGCGCAACGCGCACACTGCTCTACATGGGTAAGCCGCACCGCCCGATCAAGAGCGCGGGGTGCGTTAACGGCTCAGCTGATCCAGCTCCGCCGCCGGTCGAACAGCGGAAAGATGAGGAGCCCCGTGAAGAACCCGCCCAGATGCGCCTCCCAGGCGATGGCGGCGCCGAATCCCTCCGGTGTCAGGCCGGTCACGCCCAAGACGACGTTGAGCACCACCCACACCGCCGACGTCAGCAGCACCGGCCGGCTGAACAACGGCAACATCGCCGGCGGCCAAACGAGCTGCGCGTGCGGGTTCACGAAAATGAACCGGAACGCGGCGCCCATCAGCCCCGATACGGCACCGGAGGCGCCAACGACCGGCACCGGCGATCCCCAGTGGAAGGTGAGATGCGTGAAAGCGGCGCCCAGCGCCGTGAGCAGCGACAGCACCAAGAACCGCGCCGTGCCGACGCGACGCGCCACCGCCGTCGCGAAGATCAGGAACCAAACCGAATTGAACGCCAGATGCGTGAAATCACCGTGCAGGAACGCGTAGGTGACGAACTGCCCAGCCCGCTGCAGCGTCTCGACAAACGATCCTTCGCCGAAGGTCAGCATCTGCTGGGGGATCAGCGCATAATTCGCAATCAGGTACTCGTACTGCGCCTCGCTCAAGAACTGCGATGCGACATGCACCAGCGCGAAGGCCGCCAACAGAATCACGACCACGCGCGGCGAGCGCAGGATCGGTTCGTTCGATTCGTCCCACGGCGCGCGCGGTCCCAGCATCAGCGCCCGCGCATCAACGCCGCCTCGACAAGCGGCAACCGGTCGTTCCCGAAATACATGTCCTCACCGTCGATGAACATCGTCGGCGACCCGAAACCGCCGCGCGCGATGAGTTCGTCGGTATTCGCCTTCAGCCGCGCTTTCAGCTGAGGCTCCTCGATGCGCTTCAAAAGCTCGTCCGGATCGTAGCCGGCGCGCGCAAAAATCGGTTTCAACACCTCCGGCTGGCTGATGTCCTCAAGCTCGCCCCAATAGGCCTGAAACACGGCCGTCGCATAAGGCACGAGCTTCCCATCGTCGAGCGCGATCAACGCCGCGCGCATCGCCTTGACCGAGTTCACCGGAAACACCGGCGGCCGCCCGATCTCGATCCCCGCGAACCGCGCCCAATCCTCAAGGTCCTTCGCGTAGTAGCGCGCCTTGCGCGGGTCCGGCTTCGCCCGTCGCTCGTAAACGTCTTGGTTCACTTCGTTGAACACGCCACCGACGAGGATCGGCTTCCAAACGACCTCCGCCCGCGTCCGCTTGATGACGTCATGGATGCGCGTGAACGCGAGATACGTCCACGGCGAAGAACAGTCGAAAAAGAACTCGAGGCGTCTGGTCATGTTCATCCTGGGACCGCGGGCGGCCTCGCGCGCTCTCTTCTGAGTATCCGCCCCACACGCGTTGTCGTTTCAAGCGCCGTCAAGAGCGGGCGAGGCCGCCCGCGGTCCCAGCGAAGCCGTTTCAAAGCCCCAACACCTGCTTTGCGATTACGTTCTTCTGAATCTCTTCCGTACCGCCCTCGATCGTGTTCGCGCGCTGGCGCGCATAGAGCGGCATCGCGTTCTTGGCATAGCCCGGCCCGATCGGCGGTTGGTTCCAGCCCGGATCGAACTGCTCGAGCACCCACGGCGACGAGTAATAGCCGACCGCCTCCAGCATCAACTCGCTCAGCGCCTGACTGATGAACGTGCCTTTCGACTTCAGGATCGCGCCGCCGTTGCCCGCACTCCCCGTACGCGCCTCGAAGAGCACACGCTGGTTCGTCACCCGCAACGCTTCCAGCTCCACCTCAATCGCGGCCAGCTTCGAGCGGAAGTCGCTCTCGTCGATGATCCCCTGCCCGTTCGACAACTCGCTCGCGCCCACTTCTTTCAACCGCTTCACCAGCTTCATCGATTGCGCGATCTGAGCGATCAACGCCCGCTCGTTGCCGAGCAGATACTTCGCATAGGTCCAGCCCTTGTTCTCTTCGCCGATCCGATTGTCGAGCGGCACCTCGACATTGTCGAAGCGGATCTCGTTCAAAATATGCGACCCGTCGATCGTGATTATGGGCCGGTGCGATATCCCCTTCGTCTTCATGTTGATGAGAAGGACGGTGATCCCTTCCTGTGTCTTGCCCTCGGTCGACGTGCGCACGAGCGCGAACATCCAATCGGCCTTATGCCCATAGGAGTTCCAAATCTTCATCCCGTTGACGACGTACTTGTCGCCCGTCTTCACCGCCATCGTGCGCAATGTCGCGAGATCCGAACCCGCGTTCGGCTCAGAATACCCCTGACACCACAGATGTTCGCCGCTCACGGCGGGCGGCAGGAAGCGCGCCTTCTGCTCCGGTGTGCCGAACGCCTGGATCACCGGCCCGACCATTTTCACCGCGAACGGCGACAGCGGCGGACAGCCGGCCATCGCCATCTCTTCTTCCCAAATATATTGCCGCGAGTGATCCCACCCGCAGCCGCCGTACTCCTTCGGCCAACCGGGCGCGCCCCATCCGTGCGACGCCAAGATCTTGTGCCAGCGTTGCCCGTCCTCGACGGTCAACCGCTGCCCCGCGTCGGATTTGTCTTTCAGATCTTTGGGAAGGTTCTTGGCAATGAACGACCGCACTTCATCTCGAAAGGCGCGGTCGGACGAGGTTTCGCGTAAGTCCATGGGCGGCTGCTCCGAATAGCGATGGAGCAACCTACCGGCAGAGCGTTCCGCCTGTCACCTGAAGATCGCGAAACCTCAAGCCGAACGCCGCCAGACCTTACGGATTTTGGCGTCCGCCTCGGGGCCCAGATTGAACCAAGCGGTCTTGCCGCCGCGGCTGGCGTCGATGATGAAAATACCGTCCAGCGAGCCCAGGTGCTGAATGAGCTCGTTGCGAATGCCCCCGACGGTCCGCGCCGTGTGGAGCAGCCACGCCTGCGAGCTCAACCGGTAGTTCTCACCGAGCTTGGCGAGTGCCGTTTCGAAGGTCTGGGACCCGCTGCGCAGGTCGGCGATGACCACGAAGTTCGCCGACGCGGGATCGGCGCCCGTATCGGCTTGAGGAAGGGCAGCTTGACCGAACGGCTTGGCGAAGAGCTGAGCGAGAACCGGATCGTCGATCGCCGTGATCCAAGGCCCGCGCTCGTCCGCCTGCACGATCGAGTGCGGTGCAACGCGGCCCTCTTCGGCGAAGGATTTGATCTGATGGCCGGTATAGGGGCCATAGACCTGACCGCTGACGTTGATCCGCCAGGTTCCGTTCAAGGCTTCGTTGGCAAAAGTGGCGAGCGACATGGGGGCCTGTCCGATTTGTGCCGCCGTCTCTGGCGGGTTAACAAACCATTACGCAGGAACCGTGCCATTCCCGGATTGAAACAGGAGAAGCCATGAGCGACTACGAATTCTGCAAAGTCGAGCGCGAGGGCCGCTTAACGATCGTGACCATGAACCGTCCCGATGTGATGAATGCGATCCATCCGCCGGCCAATTTCGAACTCGAGAAGGTCTTTAACGCCTTCGCACAAGATTCCGATCAGTGGGTAGCGATCATCACCGGCGCAGGCACCAAGGCCTTCAGCGCCGGCAACGACCTGAAGTATCAAGCCGCAGGCAATCCGATCACCGTACCGCAAACGGGCTTTGCGGGCCTGACCTCGCGCTTTGATCTGACGAAGCCAGTCATCGCTGCCGTGAACGGCCTCGCGATGGGCGGCGGATTCGAGATCGCGCTCGCCTGCGATCTGATCGTCGCCGCCGACACGGCAATGTTCGCGCTACCGGAACCGCGCGTCGGCCTCGCAGCGCTCGCCGGCGGCTTGCACCGCTTACCGCGCGAGATCGGCCTGAAGAAGGCGCTCGGTATGATCTTGACGGCACGCCGCGTAACGGCGGCCGAAGGCAAGGAGCTCGGCTTCGTGAACGAAGTCGTCAAATCGGGCGAGGAACTGGCGGCCGCGAAGAAGCTTGCCGCGCAGATTCTCGAATGCTCGCCGATGTCGATCCGCGCCTCGAAGGAAACGGTCTATCGCGGCCTGGCCGAAGCATCCCTGCAGGCAGCGATCGAACATCAGAGCAAGTACGAGGCAATCCGCGCGATGTTCCGCAGCGAAGACCTGATCGAAGGCCCGATGGCCTTCGCGCAAAAACGCCCACCGCAATGGAAGGGCCGCTAGGCTTCGGACAAAAAAACACCAGACACCGATTATGGTGTCTGGTGTCTGAAATCTGACGTCTGGATCAATACCGGTCGTCGTAGTAGCGATCGTCGTATTGACCGCCGCCATAGTACCGATCGTCGTACCGGCGATCGTTGTAGTGCCGCCGATGCTTGTCGCGGCAGCCGGAACCGGCGAGCGCGCTGCCTGCAACGCCGCCGATGATGGCGCCACCAACGGTGCCTGGGCCGCGATCGCCGCGGCCGGCCGCACGGTTACCGATGATGCCGCCGATGATGCCACCGATCAGCGCACCGGCCGCACGATCGCCGCCGCACCGGCGATGACGCTGCGCATAGCGCGGATCGCCGTAGCCCGGCCCATAGCCGTACTGCGGACCGTAGCCGTATTGCTGACCATATCCCGGCGGCGGGCCGTAGCCCTGTTGCGGACCGTAACCGCCGTAGCCTGGCGGCGGCGGAGGAGGCCCATACGGACCCTGCTGGCCATAATAGGGCTGGTCGTGATTGGCGAGCGCGGGCGTCGCCGTCGCGCCAACAAACATCGCAGCCGCAGCCGCGACAGCAACGAGAGTCCTCTTCATAATCCCATTCTCCACCGTCGCGCTTAGACACAAGCAGAGGCTTGCTTTTCCGCGCTGACGCCGGGCGGGAAAGTGGGACTTCGCGGCTGAACGCTAAATGAACGCAGCGTCCGCGAGTGCCTCCGGCCTCACGCCAACGTGCAAAAACGGTCGGAATCGGCAGGTGGCAGCGCCGTCAGGCCGCAACCGTACGGTCTGTGACCAGCTGTTCGGCGAGGCTGCCGCGCGAAGGCGGGATCTCGACGAACTCGATCGCAAAGCCGCGATCATGATGGCGCACGACGCGCCCGCGCATCTTGCCGACAAGCACCTGCTCGCCGAGCGGCGGCCATTCAGCCGCAGCAACCGACACGCCACCGAGCGAAAGGTCGATGACTTTGCACGCGATCTCGCGCCCGTCGGAACGCACGACTTTGCTCACGCCCTGAGTCGACTCGCGGTCGTGCCGGCGCCCTTCGATGCCCGCAGGCTTGAACCCGACGCCCAGACGCTCCTCGAGCTTCTCGCGGCGCAGTGCCGATAGGGTCAGCCGGACCGCAAAACCTTCGCCTTCGGTACGCGAAACCAGGCCTTCAAGCCGGCCCAAGTCCTGAACATAGGCGATGATGATGGAGCCCGCGGCCGGCTTCGCACTCGACTGAATCGCCATCCCGCCGACGGAGATGTTCGTCACGGAACCGCTGTGTTCCGTACCGTCGTGCAGCAGGAAGCGCACGGTCAGATTCATCTGCGTGCGCGCGTGGCGGCGGCGTTCGTGTCCGTGGTTGGTCGCGTTCATTGATTCCGTCGAGTCTCTTGGCGCCCAGAATTCCATCGCACTTTAGCGAATGGTGGTTAATGTACTCTTGCCTCGCGCCAAATCTTGGAAAATGCCCTGTCGGGCCGTAAACAGGCCTCCGCAAACCCGCTGGAAATCGAGCATGAGCAAAGATGTCGACTTCATTATCGCAGGCGCCGGCAGCGCCGGATGTGTTCTGGCTAACCGCTTATCAGCCGATTCGGCGAGCGAGGTCCTGCTGCTGGAGGCAGGCCCCAAGGACAACAGCATCTTGGTGCGTATGCCCGCGGGGGTCGGCCAGTTGATCAAACAGCGCGGCAAATACAATTGGGGCTTCGAGACCGAAGGCACCGCCGCGCTCCACAATCGCAAGGACTTCTGGCCGCGCGGCAAGGGCCTCGGCGGATCGTCGTCGATCAACGGCATGGTCTATATCCGCGGCCACGCGCGCGACTACGACCACTGGCGCCAGCTTGGGCTTGAAGGCTGGTCGTTCGCCGACGTGCTGCCGTATTTCAAGCGCTCCGAGACGAACCAAAACGGCGCCGACGATTTTCGCGGCGACAGCGGTCCGCTCTATGTCGGCAATCCGCCGTTGAAGTCGCCGATGTTCAACGTCCTCGTCGAGGCGGGCAAACAAGCCGGCTACAAACTCACCTCCGACTTCAACGGCGAACAGCAAGAAGGCTTCGGCTACTACCAGCAGACAATCAAGAACGGCCGCCGCTGGAACACATCCTCCGCCTACCTCGAACCAGCCTTGGGCCGCTCGAACCTGGCCGTCGAAACCGAAGCGCTGATCACGCGCGTTCTGTTCGAAAAGAACAAGGCCGTCGGCATCGAATACCGCCAAGGCAATGAACTGAAACAAGTGCGCGCCCGCAAGGAAGTGATCCTCGCCTGCGGCACCATCGGCACGCCGCAACTTCTGATGCTCTCAGGCATCGGCGACGCCGAGTACCTGCGCCGCTTCGGTATCCCCGTCGTGCACGACGCGCCGGGCGTCGGGCAAAACCTGCAGGACCACCTCGACGTCAACATCCAATACAAGTGTACGCAACCGGTGACCGCCTACGCGCAGGTTCAAAGCCCGATGCGCATGCTCGGAATCGGCCTGCAATACATGCTCTTCGGTACCGGAGATGGTGCCAGCCAAGGTCTCGAGTCCGGCGGCTTCGTGAAGAGCCGCCCGGACGTCGAAATGCCCGACCTTCAGCTTCACTTGATCAATGCGCCGTTCTCCGACCACGGGCGCAAACTGTTGAACATGCACGCGTTCGGCCTGCACATGTGCGCGCTCAGACCCGAAAGCCGCGGCCACATCGCGCTCCGCTCGACGAACCCCGAGGATGCGCCTCTGATCCAGCCGAACTCGCTCGCGAGCGACAATGACCTGCGGACGTTGCGCGAAGGCGTGAAGATCGCCCGCAAGATCGTCGCCCAGAAGGCATTTGACGACTACCGCGGCGAGGAGCTGAACCCCGGCAAGGACGCCGTCAGCGACGGCGACATCGACGAGTTCATCCGCCGCACCGCCATTACGATTTATCACCCGGTGGGCACCGCAAAGATGGGGAATGATCGGCTGGCTGTGGTCGATACGACACTAAAAGTCAGGGGGGTTCAGGGGCTCAGAGTTGTAGACGCCTCGGTCATGCCAACCCTCGTCGGTGGCAACACGAACGCGCCCACGATTATGATTGCCGAAAAGGCGGCGGACCTGATTCTCGGGAAACCACCGTTGCCGCAAGAACACACAAGGGTGGCGGAAGACAAATCCGACCGTATTGCAGCCGCCCGTTAAGGGATAATTGGCCGTACCTGGCCTATGCAGTGCATGCCTTGGCGTCTATCGTGACGTTAAGAAATAGAACGCAGAAGGAGCCGCAAACATGCGGATCAGTGGGGTTTTACTGGCTGGAATTGGTGTGCTTTCGATGTCGCTCATGGCGGCAACACCGGCGAGTGCGCGCAACCTCTATTTCGATATGTGGTGCCAGGAACAAGGCTACGACAAAGACCGCTGCGATCGCCGTGACGCGGCCGACGTGGCAGCCTTCGAGGAGTATTGGCGCCAGGTCGAAAAGTACGAAGAACAGTACTTCGTCGAGCGCGAGAACTACGGCAATTTCCGCGACCAGCTGAACGCATTGGACGAGAACCCGGATCCGGGCTTCCGCGACTACGACCCTGAGCGGTCGCCCCGCCCCTACTGAGGCGGAACGCAGAGCCACCGACGAAAAAAGAGGGCGCCTTTCGGCGCCCTTTAAGTTTCACACGGTGGTGGAAGCCAAGAGATGGCTCAAAGAAACTCTATCGCGTGCTGACGACCTTCAAATGCTTGGCCGACTTACGCTTGTCGTCGGCCAGAGCGGCGGCACTCGGCCCCGCCTGATCGCCCGTCAAAATCGCATTCGCCGTCATACGCATCCGCACGAGGCTACGGCCCATCAGGCGGCTCAAGGGATCGAGGGGCTGGAAGTGGCCGAGAATGTAGGTCGTCTCGCCGCGTTCGTCGGCATAGGGAAGCAGGATGATCTCGCCCGGCATCGGCCGGCCGTCTTCCGTTTCGGCAACGGCGAGCGCCACGGTCGGCACCGCCAAGTTCGACGTGCGGACCAGCGACGTCAGCGCCGCATTACGCGATTGCTCCGCCCACAGATGAACGAAGCTGTTGCCGCGCAGCTCCCGGCCGAACAGATCGCACACGCCGGTCCCGGCCAACACGAACGTGAACTTGTCGCCCGCCTCGCGCTGCAGCAGGAACGAAAACGCGAGATGGCTTTTGATCGCCTTCGGCTCGATCGATGCCTTACGCGGAGCAAGCGTCTCGCCGCGCTCATAGCGCCAGTGATCGAGCAGCTTTTGCGTATGGATATTGCGCATCTCTTCGAACCTCGTTTCGGCCCGCCGTTCCATTTGGGGACAGCGGCGGCGCCGTCTTCGCTTTCGAAGGTGCGAAGGCCATGCCAGTCGAAAAGCCTCGGAAACGCTGGCGTTTCGCGCGCAAACGGCGCGCGGAGCTGATGCTGAAGAATCCCTAAACGCCGGATCGTGGTTAGAGCGGGGTTAATTCCCGCGCGAACCGCTTCCAGTTCTCGACGTAGTGCGCGGCCGAGACGGCGAGCATCGCCCGGGTCGCATCGTCGGTCTGCCGCACGATCTTACCCGGCGCGCCCATCACCACGGAATTGTCCGGAATCTCTTTGCCCTCGGTCAGCAGTGTGTTCGCCCCGATCAGGCAATTTTTCCCGATCTTCGTCCTGTTCAAAATGATGGACCCGATCCCCACCAGCGACCCGTCCCCGATCTCGCATCCGTGCAGCATCACCATGTGCCCGATCGTGACGCCCTTCCCGATCGTCAGCGGCACGCCGGGATCCGTATGCAGAACCGACCCGTCCTGCACGTTCGAACCCTCCCCGATAGTAATCCACTCGGTGTCGCCGCGCGCGGTGGCCCCGAACCAGATGCTGGCGTCCTTCAGCAGCCGGACGCGCCCCATCACCATGGCATTCGGCGCGATCCAGTAGCTCCCTTGGTCCGGCAACTCCGGCCGCCAATCCCCCAGTGCAAAGATGCTCATGATCGGTCCCTTGAATTACGTCGCCCCGATCCTGTCATGGTGCGCGGGCATTTGTCATGCGAGGATGCCCGCAGGGAGGTCGTTATGACCAAAGAAGAACTCCAAGCCTGGGCCCTCGCCAACGGCTGGCAGCTGATGGGCGAGCATGTTTGCCTGGTGAAGCCCACCAAACCCAGCGAAGCAATCGTGCGGATGGTCTTAAAGACGACCGTGGCACAGATCGAAATCAAGAAACCGTCCGGCAAGTGGGACAAGGTCGCGAGCGAAAGCTATGCGAAGATCGCCTACGACGACTACGCCGAACTCCCGACCGGCCTCGGCCTTGCGACGATCTCGGGCCTGACGATGCTCATGCGCGACAACAAAGACCGCCTCGCCTTTGCCAAACTCGCCAAGTCATGATGCTCACCGAACTGATCGGCACGCTCGCCGCCACTCTGACGACGCTCTCGTTTCTGCCCCAAGTCGCCAAAACCTGGCAGACGCGCTCGGCTGCTGATTTTTCGTGGGTCTGGCTGATCGCGTTCGCGGCCGGCCTGGCGCTTTGGCTCGTCTACGGCATCGCGCTCGCCTCCATGCCGCTGATCGCCGCCAACGGCATTACGCTGTCCCTTGTTCTGCTGATTGCCTTCGTCAAATGGCGTGAAGACAGCTGAAGAATACTGGCCACTGTTGCGGGACCGCTACTGTTGCCCGACCCGCTCGACCCGCAGCATTCGGCCTCGCATTTACAATGTTCATGCACCGCCTGCTGTCGAAGCGACCCACTGCCGTCAGTGGGTCGGCCTGCCCCTAACCACAACGCACATGGTCGTTGCTCGCGGCAGTTAGTGAAGAGTCCGACCGCAACTTTTCCGCTCGCTAACCGCTTAAGCACGTCGGCGCTGCGCGCATGAGTTGTCGTGCGCCGTATACCAACAATAACTCGCGTAGTTCCCATCTGCCGTGGTTGTGCCAGTGTTCCCCCCGCGATGGGGCGCTTTTGGGAACGCGCTCTGGGAAGGATCGTCCGGCTCTCTGATGGCGGTGGGAAACGCCATCAGAGATGCCGATTAGGGGTTGGGGAACTCACATGAGAACGGAAGCTGCTCTTCTGGGAGCTGCAGCGCTCATTGCTTTCAGCGCGCCGGCAAACGCGGCGCGCCTGACCGGCTGGTACGGCGTGTTCGAAGGCGGCGGCACCTACATCCACGACGTGGAAGTGGCGACCTACATCCCGCCTGGCGCCACGACGACATCGACGGTCGCCGCCGAATACGGCGTCGCGGGCCTTGCAGGGCTCGGCTACGCCTACAACAACGGCTGGCGCGTCGAACTCGAAGGCGGCTATCGCCAGAACAACCTCGAAAGCCTCGTCACCGGCGTTGTCGCAACCCCGATGACCGGCGACCTCAGCCAATACACGGCGATGGTCAACTTCATGTACGACTTCCCGTCATCCGGTCCGGTGACGTTTTCGATCGGCGCGGGCGTCGGTGCCGATTGGGGCCGCCTCGACACGCCGAGCTTGGGCACGCCGCTCTTGAGCGACAACGTCTCGCTCGCCTTCCAAGGCATCGCGGGCCTGTCCTTCCGCATGGCGAGCTGGCTCGATCTTGTCCTCAATTATCGCTTTCTCTACGTGACAGGTTTCGAGTTCGAAGAACCTCAAGTCGCGCCGGCCGTCTTCCACGCCGACTTCGACAGCATGTCGCAACATCTGGTAACGCTGGGTCTGCGCTTTGGTAGCCACCAAGAGGCGGCGCCGCAAATCATCGCGTCCGCACCGCCGCCGGCCCCGCCGCCGGTCGCCCGCCAATACGTGATCTATTTCGGCTTCAACAAGTGCAACATCACCGCCGACGCCGACACCGTGCTCTCCGACGCCGCCGCATCGGCCAGACAACTGGGCTCGGTTGCGATCAAGATCGTCGGTCACACCGACACCGTCGGCTCGCAACCCGCGAACCAGCGCTTGTCGGAGTGCCGCGCCAACGCCGCCAAAACGAACCTCGTCGGTAAGGGCATTTCCGCCGGCTCGATTTCGGCAACAGGCGCCGGCGAAACGCAGCTCGTCGTGGATACCGGCGACGGCGTGAAGGAACCGCAAAACCGTCGCGCAACGGTCGACCTGAACTAGCGGACTGGAGAGGGGGGCTTCTCTGGTTCCAGCCGGGCGGCGCGAAAGTGCCGCCCTTTTTTCGCCTGCGAGGTGTGGTGCAGCCGAGCGTGCTTTCATGCGATAAACCACCCTGGGATTTCACTCTTGGGGGGTCGAGGGCCGGATGCTTTCGCGTCTCGCACTTGTCTTGCTGTTTTTGACGGGCGCAGCGATCGCGCTCGCCTACACGACCGGGATCGGGTTCACCATTCCGCTTGAGAAGGCGGTGAAGGCCGATCTGGCGGCCAGCGCCTCGCCCGCCCTCGTCAACCAAAAGATCGTCGACGCGCTCGAACGCGACGACATCGCCGACGCCGATCTCTATGCCGAGATCGCGAAGTTCATGAACTACCGCCTGCCCCCCGAAACGCACACGAAGCTCGACGACGCGCACACGCTGTCGGCAACGGTCGTCCGCAACACCTGGGAGTTCGGAGAGGGCTTTGCGACCGGCGAAGGCGACACGAACGCAGGCATCGCAGGCGCGGTCTCGTCCGACCTCACCGTCGTCGGCGACGTGCGCGACATCGCAGCCGAAGGCGGGAAGTTCGTTGCCGGCCAAGAGTACAACGAACTCGTCCTCGGCCTTTCGGTCGTCGGTCTCGGCGTCACCGCCGCGACGGTTGCAACCGGCGGCGGCGGCATCTTCGTGAAGGCGGGCGTCTCGCTATTCAAAGCCGCGAGGCGCACCGGCAGGCTGACGAAGGAGTTTGCAGAATCCCTGACCCGGCTGACCAGCGATGCGGTCAACATGCCCCTGCTGCGCCAAACACTACGCTCGACCGATCTCACCGACCTTGCCAAGACGCAACGCGTATTCTCCGACTATGGCCGCAATGTTCGCGCCGCGAAGCTCATTCCTGTCCTGAGCCGCATGAGCGAGATTCACAAGGCTGTCGGCCCGGCCGAAACGATCCGCCTTCTGAAATACGTCAAAACAACTGAAAACCTCGACGACGTCGGCGCGATGACGAAGCGTTTCGGCATCCGCTCGCGCGGTATCATGGAACTGACCGGCAAGACGGCGCTGCGTTCGTTCAAGACCGGGTTTAAGGTGATCGACTGGATGTGGGACCGCATTTGGGGCCTCGCCACTTGGATCGCCGGTTTGCTTGCCATGCTCGCCACCCGCGGCATGCGCATCTTCGGGCGCCGCCGCAGAGCCTGAGGACGCAAAGAAAAACCCCCGTCGAGCGGGGGTTGAAGTTCACGCTTTCTAAGTCGCTCTACGGCGACCAAAAATGCCAGTTGAGCCGGGCGGTAACCGCGTGCGTTTGCACGTCGACATCATTCACGACGGTTCCGCCGGACACACCCCGGTGATCCTGGCTTCCAAGATCTATGTAGTTGTACTCGATTGCCGCCGAAACATCGGACGACAGCATGTGCTCGAGGCCAGCCCCCGCCATCCATCCGGTGTGTGTTTCATCGGTCGAAAATGAACCTGTTGACGGTGCGTTCGGGTCGACGGCGACGGTTCGCACATTACCGCCAGCGTAGCCGCCCTTGAGGTAGATCAGCGAACGTTGATTCCGGACCCAGCCCGCCCGAAGCGCGGCGATGCCGAGCCACTCCACCTCGGCACTGAAAGTCTCGTCGGCGATCTGCCGAACCTCTTCAAAGTCCAAGGTCGACCCGGAAAGCTCTAGGCCGAAAACCCAGTTCGAGAACTGAAAATCATACCCGATCTGTCCACCTGCCATCAGGCCGCTTGTGCTGAAGTCCGCATCGTCCGCCTCAAACCAGCTCGTTGTATCGGTAACATTGGAGGTGTCGATGTCGCCCCAGATGCCGCCGGCGTGAGCGCCAAGATAGAGGCCGCCGAAATCCGCGCTCGCCGGCGCGGCAATAGCTGCAAACGCAAATACGGATGCCAAGAGTGCATGCTTGGTCATGAGCTTACCCCACTTGTTTTGTTCTTCGCTCCGACGCCGCCTTTTGGCTTGTGCGTCGAATCGTGATGCCAAGACGCTAGGGGCCGAGACGTCGCCCCAACACCAAAGAGAGCGCGAGTGCGTACCTACACCGCAACTTCTCCATTGCGAACCGCGTGATTCGTACACACGCAAGCACCTAATGCACGTACGCGCGCGCGCCGAACGCGCGGATTTCAAGGGTATGGCCGTTAGCTCACCAACTCCACGGCCAGCGCGGTCGCCTCGCCGCCACCGATGCAAAGCGACGCCACACCCCTCTTGAGGCCGCGCCGCTCCAGCGCGTTGATCAGTGTCACCACGATCCGCGCGCCCGACGCGCCGATCGGATGGCCAAGCGCGCACGCCCCGCCGTTCACGTTGACGACATCCTGCGCAAGCGAAAGATCCCGCAGGGCAATCATGGCAACCACCGCAAACGCTTCGTTGATCTCGTAGAGATCGACGTCGCTTTTCTTCCATTTCGCGCGCTCCAGAACCCGCTCGATCGCCTTGACTGGCGCGGTCGTGAACCAGCGCGGCTCGGCCGCGTTGCTGGCCTGCGCGACGATCCGCGCAATCGGCTTCAACCCGCGGTTTGCTGCGACGTCGGCCCGTGCGAGCACCAGTGCCGCCGCACCATCCGAGATCGACGACGAGTTCGCCGCCGTCACCGTTCCGTCCTTTGCGAAGGCGGGCTTCAGTGTCGGTATTTTCGAGGGGTCTGCCTTACGCGGCTGCTCGTCGGTCGAAACCGCCACATCGCCGCTCCGCCCGCGCACGGCAACGGCGACGATTTCCTTCTCGAAACTGCCGTCCTTCTGCGCACGCTGCGCACGGGCGAGCGACTCGACGGCATACGCATCCTGCTCGGCCCGCGTGAACTGATAGTGCCGCGCGGCATCCTCGGCATACGTGCCCATCAACCGGCCTTCGTAGGCATCCTCAAGTCCGTCGAGGAACATGTGGTCCTTGACCTCGCCATGCCCAAGCCTGAACCCGCCACGCGCCTTCGGCAGCAGATAGGGCGCATTCGTCATCGACTCCATACCGCCCGCAACGATCACGCCAACGCCGCCATCGCGAAGCTGGTCCGCTGCCAGCATCAAGGCCTTCATGCCTGAGCCGCAGACTTTGTTGACGGTCGTGCAGGGCACCGTATTCGGCAGGCCACCGTGGATCGACGCCTGCCGTGCCGGCGCTTGCCCCACAGCTGCGGGAAGCACACAGCCCATATAGGCCTCGTCGATGTCCTCTGGTTTCGCGCCCGCGCGTGCTACCGCCGCGCGGATCGCCGCAGCACCGAGCTGCGGCGCGGTCAGCCCCGAAAGCTCCCCTTGAAAGCCGCCCATCGGCGTTCGCGCCGCACCGGTGACGAAGATATCCATGACCCACCTCTGATTGCTGCAGCGCATATAGCATTGCAGCCCGCTTGCCGTCGAATGCGGCTAAGCTACCCGAGTCTTCGAGCATCGAAGGATGCCAAGGGAGGAATACAAATGACCAAACTCGCAATCGGCGCATTCCTAGCCGCCATCGCCATGTTCATGTGGGGGTTTTTCTACTGGGGCTCGGGCGTCATCGATCCGTTCTCGCATATGACGGGTGAGAACGAGACAGCGATCGGCGAGGCGCTCAAAGCAAACCTGCCGGCGGACGGCGTGTACTTCGTTCCCGAACCGAAGCACGGCTCGCCGGAGGAATGGCAGGCGCGCATGAGCGCAGGCCCTGTCGCCATGATCAACTTCAGAAGCGGCGGCACAGCGCCGATGGGCCAGACGATGGCGTTCGGCTTCCTGCACATGCTGGGCACGGCGGTGTTGCTCGGTCTGCTCCTGCAGCTCTTGCTGACTGTGGCGCCTACCTATGGCGACCGGCTCAAGATCGTTGCCATCATCGGTGTCGTTGCAGCGTTCGAAGTGCATATCGGCCAGCCGATCTGGTGGCATTGGCCGTGGGCGCACGCGCTCATCGGCGCCGGCTACACGTTCGGCTCGTATCTCATTGCAGGCTTGGTATTGTCGTACTTCGTGACGCCCGCGAAAGCTTGACGCTTACTGCACGCGCAGCGGCGGAAACATCGTATCGACTCCGGCGCTGTCCGCGGCATCGACCGCGGCGTACGTTGCGCATCCGCCAAGCGTCAGTCGTCCCGGCACGAAGCCGATACGCCGCTTGTCGATCATCTCCGCCAACGCACGGTCCTGCAGCTCGGCCTTGAACCGCGCCACTGCCGAACGCACGCTGCTCGCCGCGCGCGCATCGGCCAATACATCGCGCAAGTAGATGTCCTCATCGCGCGCATCCTTCTGCCACAGCCGGGCCGATTGGAACCCCGGCGCAAGCCGGCACGCGGAGACAACGGTCTCCGACGTACCCATGCGCACCTCGACCCCGGCCGATCCCGCAAGGACCGCGTGAGCCAAACCCGCCAAAATCAACGCCGGCGCAACCAACTTGAGCATGAAACCCTCGCTCAGGCCGAAACTGTACGGCACGCTCGATGAGTTCGCCATGAAAGCGTTCACGATCCGTTAACCGCCCAAAACGCCGGATTACGTGCGCAAGCCACAGCCAAACAAAACTCAGCCGTGACGCGCCCGGCACAGCACTGCGCTTAAGGCCGTTTGAGCCCGGCAACGGCCTGGCGCGTCGCCAGCAACGACTGACCGGCAACCATGCCCTTCCAATCGTCACGGTCGCCGTAGAACGCGTCGCGCATCTGCTTCTTGATCGCGCGCCCTTCCGGCGAGCCGAACGTGCCGTACGCGTGCAGCCACGTGTCCGCTCGAAGCGCCGACAACACGTCGAGCAGCGGCAGCGTTCCGATCTCGAGCGCGAGCCCCGTCACCTCCGCATGCGGCAACAGCGCGGCAGCCGCAGTCAACCCGTCGCCTTGGATGTCGGCGGACGTCGATGTTCCTCCGGCCGGCGACGTGACCGAGGCGCCATACCAGCGCGCTGCACGCTTGAACGCCTCGCTGTCGCGCGCCACCGGCACGATCTGCTCGCCGAATCCCCATGGCCCCAACCCGGTGTGGTAGTCGATGATCGCGACCCGGCTTGCGCTCGCAAGCTTTGCACGGAAGATCTCCGTCTGCGTCCGGCGTGACCACGTGGGCCCCGCGCCGCCGAAGAATATCCCCTTCGAGTGCGTGTACTGGCCGCCGCTCACCGCCTGTTGAAACGCAGGCATCCCGTTCTTCTGCGCATAGGCCATCAGAGCAGCCCAGCTCTCCTTCTGCGCATCGGCATCCCAAGCGCGCGGACACAGCGCCTCGCTTAAGTCGTTATAGGCCCGGTTCTCCGGCAACGGCTTGGCGAAATCGATCCAATTGCGGTTGAGGTCCACGTTCTCTTGCGTGACGCGCCGATTCCACGCAAACCCGAACGGGTTGATCGCATGAACGATCATCGCAGCCATGTCAGCCGGCAGTCTTGTATGTTCGCCGCGCTTGAGCCAATCGACCTGCGCACCGGAACCGCAATAGCCCTCAACCCCGTGCGTGCCCGAAATCAGAACCAGCACGCGATCAGCATCGCGCGGTCCGAACCAAGCAACCTCGGTCGAAAGCTCCTGCCCTTCCGGTCCCTTGTCCGGATGCACGGCGCGCTCGAGCGCCGCGCCGGCGTCCTTGGCCGCTGCCAGAAACTTCGCACGGGCTTCGTCATAGGTTGCGGAGAAACTCTCGGCTGAATTCATGGGGCAGAAGTCCTTGCTTTGCGGCGTGCGCAACATCACGCCAAGCCCCGGGCAAAGTCAAAAGCTTGCGCTCGCTCGGTTGCACCACGCCGCCCCCTCCCCCATCCTTGCCGAAACTGATTCTCGCGTCTTCACAAGCGAGGGACCCCATGACCGCCCGCTTCGTCGCAATAGCCGTTCTCGCGCTGTCCGCATGGACGCCCCACGCGCTGGCTCAAGCCGTGTCGTCAGGCCAGCCGATCAACAGCCCGATCCTCTCGCCGACGACACCAACCACCTGCGTGCCGGGTGCGCCGTACGGGGATCCGCGCTGCGCCCATACCGCGCTTCCGGCACCGATCCCGGCCCCGCCGCCACCACCGGCCTCGCCGGGACCCTTAGGAAGCGGCGGCCGCCTCATCACCGGCTTCGCGGCCGGCGGCACGGCCAACCTGCAAAAGGTCGTGAGCTATTTCCAACGCGGGTCTATGCGTATCGATACGTCGAAGGCGTTCGGCTTCGTGCTGATGCCGCGCGCTGCGGTGACCGAAGAGGATCGCGCCGTGCAGCGACGCTTCTGTCAGATCACATTGGCACAACTCGACTACATGGCTCCCGAAAGCGCATCGACCGCAGAGGTTCTGATGACCTACTGGCCGATCTCGGGTGTCGTGGAACGCTGGCAAATCGAATACGCGTTCAAGAACCGCCGCTGCGACGACTTGATCGATTGGTACGACCACAGCCTCGCGCGCTCGATCGCGACCAAAGCCGACATCGCCTACCTGAGCGGTCCGCTGCTGATCACCTGGCCTTCGCAAGATCCAGCCTACGCCGAAGCGCGCGCACCGCTGATCGTCGACTTCGCCAGAGCCGACTACGAAAGCGCAACGAAGACGCTGCAATATTGGTTCCGTCAGCTGAACAGCGAACCGGAATTGTGGACGAACCGCATCCGCGAAGGCACGATCCGCGCCGAACTCGCCGACGCGATCAACGACACGGCCGGCGTCGTCCTCGCCGTACTCCACGGCAAATGGGACACGGTCGCGGCGGTGAACGAAACGCCCTAAGCAAGCCCGTCGCAAATCCGCCAGATCGATCACTAACAGCTTGGCCGAAATTGTAGCCGGCCTTGATCCAGGTCAAATCGCAACAATCAAAGTGAGGCTAGGCTGTTTATTGCGCACAAATTGGGGGGCGGCAGTTGCGCTACACGATTTCAGCACGGGGCAAGCCGAGTGGGGTTTCAGTGAAACCCTACCTGGCGAAGGAATTCCCGCTTATCCCACTCGCCGAGATCGACAGTCTGTTTGGATTCGTCGAGCATTGCACCTTCTACGGCGGCCGGATGTTTCAGGGCCCGGAGCTTTCACCCGCCGACGTCTTTGACATGTACGCCCTCGGCATCGGGCTGCGCTTGCCGCTGACCAACCACTATGCTGAGCGGCCCGAGTACGAGCGGGCCAAACCCTTCCTCGCCAAGTACCATCGCCAAGGCAACGCTGTCATCGTCACCAACGACGATCTGGCACTGTGGATTCGTGAGGATTTCCCGCTTTATCGGATCGAGGCGAGCGTGATCAAAAACCTGAGGACCCATGACCGGATCGCCGCCGCGATGGATCTCTATGACACAGTCGTGCTGCCGATGGAGTTGAACGAAGACGACCAGTTTCTCAAGAAGACGGAGAACAAGGACCGTATCACGCTGTTCGCAAATGCGGGTTGCGCGCTGACCTGCCCGTCGCGCCTCTGCTACGTATCCGTGTCGAACTTCAATAAAGCGGGTATCGGCCAGTTCAAGTGCTCCCAGCCAATAAAGGATCGCGAGATTCGAGGAATGATCGATTTCGACCTCGTGCACTTTCAAGAGCTAGGGTTCAGCCGATTCAAAGTGCTGCGAGCGCGCGCCAGCGGCTTAACCGGACACTGAGCCAATTGGGCACGGGCAGAAGCTACTTTTCGGAGTTGATACCGCCGCCCGCCACAGCAAGTCCCTTCGGTGGGGTCACGCCCATCGACACATAGACGTTCATCAGGTTCTCGACGCCGCCGTCCGCGGGCTTGATCACGCGGCCGGCACATAAATCAGCGCGCCGCCGACCGGGACCGGTGCAGACGGAACGAGGATGCCCATGTACTCTTCACTGCCGATGAGGACCGGCTTCGGCGACGCCAATACCGCCAAGACCGTAGCGCCCATAAGTGACGAGCAGCGACACCACCCGAACGATCAGCCCAATCGTCACTGCAAGCGGCAACAGCACCAACACACCGCCGAGCAAAATCCGTCCAATCCGAACCACCGAACCCTCCACTGCGGCCGTGAATCTCCGCACGCAAAGGGTAGCATTTATCCTAGGATTGCAGGCGCCGCTCTTGCAGCCCCACGGACAACGCGCCGCGCGCCACGAGAATCGCGATGGCTCCGGCAAAGAACAGGACGCTGACCACGCTGCCTTCGGGCCCCTCGGCGCCGCCGGTGAGATCGGTGGGGCCGACCGGGATCAAACGCGCGATGAGCGCCGGCACTTGCACATCAAGACCGGTCACGCGCGACTCGAAACCGGTCGCGAGCAGCCAATTCCACCCGGCGTGCCATCCCATAACGCTCCAGATGTTGCGCGCCTTCAACGCCAGACAACACGCAAAGACAGAGAACAAGAACGTGCTAACCATAGTCAGCAACGTCTTGTCGCGGCCGAAGTGCAGCAGCGTAAAGACCGCCGACACAATAACGATCGCCCCGATGACGTTGATCCGCCGCGTGAGCGCCGACAACATCCACCCGCGGAATAAGATCTCCTCGGCACTGGACTGCACGACAAAGCACGCAAGCAGGACGGCGATGTAAATGAGCGCATCCGCCGACGCGAAGGCGGGCGCGATCGCGACCACCTCATACCCGCCCGACGCCCAAATCGCCGCGACGACGCCACCCGACGTGAGCAGGCCGATCAGCAGACCGTAAGCAAAAGTGTTCCCCGCTCCAGCATCCACAAGGCCAATCGCGTCAAGCGGTCGGAGCTCAATCAAATACGCCCACGCAACGATAAAGAGCCCCATCGCGCCGAATGGCAGCAGCAAGAGGGCGATCAGCCCAAGTCGCCCGACCGGTTCCTCCTGCGCGTCCAATAGCCCCCATTCCTGCAGCGGCAGTTCAGCGGCGAGCGACGGCCCGATCACGAAGGCAAGGGCCAGCACCGGCATGATAAGCGCCCAAGGCACCCATCCCTGGTTGGGTTCGGCGGCGAATATGTCGAACGGTTTCATGCCCGCGAGTTGACGCGGCCGCGCGGTGCCGGTCTAGAACGATCGTGCGGCCCGAACCCAAGCTTGCGGCGAAAGCCCGAACGCCCGCTTGAAGTGGCGTCCGAAGTGGCTCTGATCCGCAAACCCGCTCGCATAAGCTGCTTCGCCGGGAGATGTGCCACGCAGCATCAAGCCGCGCGCCTTATCCAAACGGCGCAACACCAAATACCGATACGGGCTTGTGCCAAACAGCGCCCGGAAATCGCGGGAGAGTTGCCACCGGTCTTGGCCTGTCGCACGCTCTAAGTCGTCAAGCGTGACGTCGCGCGTAAGCCGCGCGTCGATGTAGTCGCGCGCCGCCACTGCGGCTTCCCGATTGGTCCGCCCCAGCACACGTGATCCGCCGCAAACGTCTTCGAGCGCCGTCACCAAATCGAAGAGCGCATCTTCCCAACCGAGCGGCGAGACCGCATCGGCATAATCGTCAAGCAACGCACTGACCGGCGCACGAAGCCGCGGATCCTCCGATATGCCGCCCTTCACAAAAGGCAGCGCCCGCCCGCCGAGAATTCTCTGAAAGTCGCGCGGCGCAAGATAGGCGGTTCGATAGCGGAACGCACCATCGTCGCCCGCATAGCCGTCATGCACTTCGTCCGGATGAAGAACGAGAATTTGCCCAGGTAACGAATGCCGCGCCTCGCCGCGATAGCGAAAGCTCTGCACCCCGGAAAGCGTGATGCCGATCGCATAGGTATCATGCCGATGCGGCGCGAACGCCCGCCCCGAAAAGCAAGCCTCAATCCGCTCCACCGGGCCCGGCGCCCTGACGATCCAATTCGGCGCTTTAGCCACCATGGCCGACCATAACGCTGACGCGCAGCTCAACGCCATGCGCGGCCGCTCACATCGCCGCGAGGATCACCCCTTCGAAAACCATCCCCGCTCTTTCTTCCCTGGGACCGCTGGCTTCCGCCGGCTCTTCCCTTTCTGCAGCGACGCAGCACCGGCGATGCTGAAAAGAGCCGGCTGGAAGCCAGCGGTCCCAGGGAGTTGAACTAACCCTTCGCCGCCTCCGGCATCACCACGCGAATGTTCGCCTCGCGCAACTGCT
>CAZYGK010000018.1:0-35592 GCA_964647355.1 uncultured Flavobacteriaceae bacterium
TGCCTTCAAGCGGACGCGCCGCGCCGGCCGCAATTCGCTTGTCCGCTTCAGCCGCGCCTGCGCGCGCAATGTCCGGCGTCTCGGTCACGAACGCGTTCAGCGCCCGCGCCTTCTCCATCGCCTTGATATGCGCCTCAGTCAGCTCCTTCGCCGAAAACGCCTTCTTCTTCAGCCCGTCGCGCGCCTCGGCAATCGTCAATCCGGTCAGATCGCTCATTCGACCACCTTCGGCACCGCAAAATAATTGTCCTCGCCAAGCGGCGCGTTCTGCACCACCGCCTCCGCCCGATCGCCGTCGGTCACGACGTCGTCCCGCATCTTGAGCGACATGGTCACAACGCTCGTCATCGGCTCGACCTTCGAGGTGTCAACCTCGTTCAGTTGCTCGACCCAAGCCAAAATAGTGTTGAGCTCCTTGGCCATCGGCTCGAGCCTCTCCTCTGGAAACGCAAGCCTCGCCAGCCGCGCCACGCGCCTAACAGTGTCTTTATCGACGGACATGAGATCGATTTCTTGTGATGGAACGGGGGCTTTGCTACCAACCAAGACCACCCGTTGCAAGGCGCGAGCTGCCACCCTTCGTGATCGTCAAAACCCCCGCCGAACTGGCCGAATTGTTGAAGCCCGGCGAGCGCCTGTTCGGCCTGGACCTTGGCGAAAAGACGATCGGCATCGCTCTCTCCGACGTGCTGCGCACGGTTGCGACCCCTTTCGAGACGCTCCCGCGCGGAAAGTTCACTACGGATGCCGAGGCTCTGATCGCCCTGATCAAAAAACATGCAGTCGGGGGCCTCGTGATCGGCCTACCGCTGAACATGAACGGCACGGAAGGGCCAAGCGCCCAGTCCGCGCGCGCCTTTGCCCGCAATTTCGAGAAGAAGCACGAGCTCCCCATCCTGTTCTGGGACGAACGCCTCTCGACCACCGCAGTCACCCGCACACTGATCGAGGCCGACGTTTCGCGCGCCAAACGCAAGGAAGTGGTCGATAAGATGGCGGCAGCCTTCATCCTGCAAGGCGTCCTCGACGCGACGAGGCGCACCTGATGCTCGGTCAGCTTTTCCGCCGCATTTACATCCGCCCGCCCGAGCCCATCCCGCGCGAGCATCGCAACCTCTTGCTACTCGTCGGCGCTGCCTATTTCATCGCCGGCTACGACGTGAACATCTACGGCTTCGCGGCCAAACAGATCCAAGCAAGCTTCGCGATCCCGGAAGAAGACATCGGCATCGTCATCGCGATCTTCCGGCTAGGGGTCATCCCGGCGCTGGCGCTCGCCTATCTCGCCGACCGCATCGGCCGGCGCAATCTGCTGATGATCACGCTCGCCGGCGCCGCCGTCACGACGGTCTGGACGGCTTTCGCCCAGTCGCTGGAAGAATTCATCGCGGCACAAACCATCGCGCGCATTTTCATCTACACCGAAGAAATCCTCTGCATGGTCGTGATCGCAGAGGAGTTCTCCGAGCGAACGCGCGGCTGGGCCGCAGGACAACTTGGCGCATTGGGCGCTCTGGGCGGCGGTGCCGCCGCACTCGTATTCGCGCTCGTAAACCAGCTCCCGTTCGGCTGGCGCGCGATCTACGCGCTCGGCGCCATCCCGCTTCTTTGGCTGCTCTGGGCGCGCCGCGCGCTGCCGGAGACACGCCGTTTCCGCGAACGTGCGCAAAGCGGGTCGATCAGCCCGCTGCTGAGTCTCGTGCGAAATTACCCCGAGAGGCTCCTCCTGGTGGTAGTCATGTGCCTCATATTTGGCATCACGGTAGGAACGACAGTTCCGCTCGCGTCATCCTATCTCCAAGGGACGCACCAGTGGCATCCCTGGCAGGTTAGTCTTTTGGTCCTCGGCGCAGGCTTCGTCTCCATCCTCGGCACCACAACCGCCGGCACGCTCAGCGACAAATACGGCCGACGCGCGGTGATTGCCGTGTCGGTGCTCACCGCAGCCATCAGCTTTGCCCTGTTCTTCGCGTGGGCAACCGGCCCCTGGCTCGTGCTGTTCTGGACAACCGGATTGTTTGCCCTGCTCGCGTCCGACGTTTTGAAAGCCTCGCTCGGCGCGGAGCTATTTCCCACCTCGCATCGCAGCCTCGCCGCCTCAATCCGTTTCGCATCGTCGCTGTTCGGCGGGATCCTCGCCTTCGTCGTCGAGCGCGAGCTGTTTTTGTATTTCGGTTCGCACGGCCCCGCGATCGCTTCGCTCGCGGTGCTTGCGCCGTTGTGTCTAGTCCCGGTCTTCTTCCTGCCGGAGCCAGCGCGCAAAACCCTCGAAGAAATCTCCGCTGAAAAAGCATGATCGAAGTCGTCGCCGCCTTGATCCCCGTCTTCGCCATCATCGCACTCGGCGCAGTGCTCCGCCGCCTCGCCTTCCTGCCTGAGGAAGGCTGGCGTGCCGTAGAACAGCTGACCTACTTCGTCCTCTTCCCCTGCTTCCTGTTCGGCGCAATCGCATTTGCCGATTTCGCCAACCAACCCGTCGGGCGCATGGCGCTCCTACTCGCGGGCGCCATGCTGGTGATGGCCGCCCTCACCTTCCCCTTCAAGAGCATTCTCACGCTCGACGGCCCCGCCTTCACCAGCCTGTTTCAAGGCGCCGTGCGCTGGAACAGCTACGTCGCGCTCGGCGCCATCGGCGCCGTCCTCGGCCAACCGGGCTTGGCGCTGATCGCCATAGCCGTCGCCGTCATGGTGCCGCTCGCCAACCTGCTCTGCGTCGTCGTGCTCATGCGCAACAACGGCCAGAGTGCGAACGTCGCAACGCTCGCGCGCCAACTCGCGATGAACCCGCTGATCCTCGCCTGCATCGCGGGTATCGCCGTGCAGGCGATCGGCCTGCCACTTCCGAAGGTCGCCACCACGACAATAGAACTTCTCGGCAAAGCGGCGTTGCCCCTAGGCCTGTTGGCCGTCGGCACCAGCCTCGACCTGCAAAACGCGCTCAGCCGGCCCTCGCCCGTCGTAACAGCAATGCTGCTCAAGCTCGCGGTCATGCCGGTGCTCGTCGCGGTGGGCGCGAGCGCTCTTGGCGTAACCGGCCCGGCCCAAGTCGCGGCCCTGATCTGCGCCGCGGTCCCAGGCGCGCCGTCGTCCTACATCCTCGCCCGCCAGCTCGGCGGCGATGCCCCTTTGATGGCAAACATAACGACCGCGCAAACGCTGGCGGCAATGCTAACCATGCCAATCATGTTGTGGGTTTTAACCTGATCACGCCTTGCGTGAGGCGGAGCCCCCCCCTATACCCACCCCGCGATGACCGGCTTGTTCGCCCGCCAACACCTACTCGCCATCGCGCCTTTGACGCGCCAAGAGATCGAGTCGTTGCTGGACTTGGGCGCCGAATACGTCGACCTCAACCGCCAAGTCTCCAAAAAGCGCGACACGCTCCGCGGCCGCACGCTGATCAACCTCTTCTTCGAGCCCTCAACCCGGACCCAGTCCTCGTTCGAACTCGCCGGCAAGCGCCTCGGCGCCGACACGATGAACATGTCGGTCAACCAGTCGTCGCTGAAGAAGGGCGAGACGCTGATCGATACGGCGACGACCCTCAACGCGATGCGCCCCGACATCATTGTCATCCGCCATCAGGATTCGGGCGCTGTCGCACTCCTGGCCGACAAGGTCTCCTGCTCCGTCGTCAACGCCGGCGACGGCGCGCACGAACACCCGACACAAGCCCTGCTCGACGCCCTCACGATCCGCCGCCGCCTGGGCAAGATCGAGGGCCTCACCGTCGCGATTTGCGGCGACGTCCTGCACAGCCGCGTCGCCCGCTCAAACGTTCACCTGCTGACGAAACTCGGCGCACGTGTCCGCCTCGTCGCCCCGCGCACGCTGATGCCTTCCGGCGCCGCCACCTGGGGCGCCGAGATCTTCCACGACATGCGCGAAGGTATCAAAGGCGCCGACATCGTCATGATGCTGCGCGTGCAGATGGAGCGCATGACCGGCGCTTTCCTGCCGTCGCAGCGCGAGTACTTCCATTTCTACGGCCTCGACCGCGAAAAGCTTGCGCTCGCCAAGCCTGGTGCGCTCGTCATGCATCCGGGCCCCATGAACCGCGGCGTCGAAATCGACAGCGCCATCGCCGACGACATCGACCGCAGCCTGATCCACGAACAAGTTGAGATGGGCGTCGCCGCCCGCATGGCCGTGCTCGACGCCCTGTCGCGCCAGCTCCCGAATGCGGAGCGCAAGCCATGAAGCGCACCGCTTTCATCAACGCCCGCCTGATCGACCCCGCGACGAACCTCGATGCGCCGGGTGGTTCCCTCATTGTCGAAGACGGAAGGATCGCGGACGTCAGTCGGCTTCAACTGCAAATCCCAGTTGATGCCGAGGTTATCGATTGCGCTGGCCATGTCCTCGCACCAGGCCTCATTGACCTGCGCGTCTTCACCGGCGAACCCGGCGCCGAACATCGCGAGACGCTCGCCTCCGCGGCTGAGTCCGCAGCCGCCGGCGGCATCACCTCGTTCGCCATGATGCCGGTAACCGACCCGGTCATAGACGACGCCGCCCTCGTCGACTTCATCAAGCGCCGCGCCGAGCGCACCGCAAAGGTCAACGTCTATCCAACCGCCGCGCTGACCCAAGGCCTCAAAGGCGCGCAGATGGCCGAGATCGGCCTCCTGCAAGAAGCGGGCGCCGTCGCCTTCACCGACGCAGACCGCACGATCGCCTCGACGCTGATCATGCGCCGCTGCCTCACCTATGCAGCGAACTACGACGCACTCGTGATCGCGCACGCCGAAGACCCGGAACTCGCCGCCGTCGGACATATGAACGAAGGCGCATTCGCAGCCCGCATGGGCGTCGGCGGCATCCCGGCCGCCGCCGAAACGATCAGCGTCGAACGCGACATGCGCCTCGTCGAACTCACCGGCGCCCGCTATCACCTTGGCCAAGTCTCGACCGCCGCCGCCCTCGAAATCATCGCGAAGGCGAAGGCGAAGGGCCTGCCCGTCACCTGCGCCGTGTCCGCGCACCACCTCGTCCTCAACGAGCAAGATGTCGGCGAATACAAAACCTTCGCCAAAGTCTCGCCCGCGCTCCGCACGGAAGACGACCGCAAAGCCGTGGTCGAAGGCGTGCGCGCTGGCACGATCGACGCCATTGTCTCCAGCCACGACCCGCAAGCCCCGGAAACGAAGCGCCTCCCGTTCGCCCAAGCTGCCTACGGCGCCGTCGGCCTCGAGACGCTTCTCCCCGCCGCGCTCTCGCTGCACCACGAAGCGGGCGTCCCGCTGATCGACGTCCTGCGCCGCCTGACGCTCGCACCCGCAAACCTGCTGCGCTTAAGCAGCGGCCGCTTAGCGAAGGGCGCCCCAGCCGACCTCGTCCTCTTCGACCCTGGTGCCCCACGCAAAATCGACCCCATCGAATTCCGCTCCCGATCCAAAAACTCGCCGTTCAAAGGCCGGTTGATGCAAGGCCGCGTGTCCCGCACAATGGTTGCCGGCAATACCGTCTTTCCAGGCTGATATGCTCGAAGCACTCCTCGCCCTTGCAGGCGGCTACCTCCTCGGTTCGATCCCGTTCGCCTACGTCGTCACGCAAGCCTTCGGCCTCGGCGACATCCGCCAAGTCGGCTCCGGCAACGTCGGCGCTACGAATGTTCTGCGGACCGGCAACAAGCTCGCGACCGCACTGACGTTTGTCGGTGACGTCGGCAAGGGCGTCGTTGCGGTTCTCATCGCCAAACAATTCGGCGACATGCCGGCGGTGGCCGCCGCACTCGGCGCATTCGCCGGTCACATCTTCCCGGTCTGGCTGAACTTCAAGGGTGGCAAGGGCGTCGCCACCTGTCTCGGCATCTTGGCCGTGCTGAGTTGGCCGGTCGCCGCCCTCTCGTTCGGGACCTGGCTTGCTAGCGTCGCAATCACCAGAATCTCGTCGCTTTCGGCGCTAGTCGCCGCCGTTGCCGCGCCGATCTTCATGGCGTTCTTCGGCCCGTGGCTCTACAGCGCTGGTTCGGTGATTTTGGCCGCACTCGTCTTCGTTACCCACCGCGAGAACATCGCCCGTTTGATGAAGGGCGAAGAGCCGCGCATCGGTCAGAAGAAGGCCTAAGGCGGCCTATTTTCGGCTGTTCGTCATCCAGGCCACGGTGAACAGCGTCACCGCAAAAATCGTCATCGCCCCGACGACCGCCCAAACGAACATCATCTCGCCAGAATCCATGATCATCCTCCAGTTCGAACAGGGGCCAATCCTGGCCATTCCGGCCAAATCCACTTTGATCCAAGTCAATGGACCACACGATCAGGCTTAGTGAGAACGAACGCTTGGCGCGCCTGCGCCTGATCCGTGCCGCAAACATCGGCGCGGCGACCTTCTGGGCGTTGCTGGAGCGTTACGGCGAGGCAACGCGCGCAATCGGCGCACTGCCCGACCTGACGCGCAAGTCGAAGCGCCCGATCAAACTTACGCCAGTACAAGACGCCGAAGACGAGTTCGTACGCACGCACCAGGCCGGAGCACGCTTGGTAATGTACGGTGAGCCCGACTATCCGCCCGGTCTCTCCGAACTCGACACGCCGCCACCGGTCATCACGGTACGGGGCAACTCCAAGCTCTTCGCAAGAGACACCATCGCCATCGTCGGCGCGCGCAACGCCTCCGCACTCGGCCAACGCTTTGCCCGCGACATCGCACGCGACCTTGGCGCGGCTGAGATCGTAGTCGCCTCCGGCCTCGCCCGCGGTATCGACACCGCCGCCCACAAAGGAAGTCTGAGCTCCGGCACCATCGCCGTAATGGCGGGCGGCATCGACGTCGTCTACCCACCGGAGAACCAAGCGCTCTACGAGGAGATCGCCGAGAAAGGCATCGTCATCTCCGAGATGCCGGTCGGACAACAGCCGACCGCGCAACACTTCCCGCGCCGCAACCGCATCGTCTCGGGCCTCGCGCGCGGCGTGGTCGTCGTCGAAGCAACGCTGAACTCAGGCTCGCTGATCACCGCGCGCGTCGCTGGCGAACAAGGCCGTGACGTCTTCGCGGTCCCGGGCTCGCCCCTAGACCCCCGCGCGAAAGGCACGAACGGTCTGCTCCGCCAAGGCGCGATCCTGACCGAGAGCGCGGAGGATGTTTTGAACGCCCTTGGGCCCCGCCAGGCAACCCCAAAGCCGGCACGAAAACCCGACCCCACAGCGCGCGCGATCCTCCAAAACACCGACGCGCTTCAGCGGGAAATTCTGAAGAAATTAGGACCCGCTCCGGTTGAAATTGACGAGCTAGTTCGACTGCTCGGGGCATCCCCTGCCGAAGTCGCGGCGGCCCTTCTGGACCTCGAATTCGCCGGTCAGCTGACCCGCCATCCCGGCCAACGCATATCGATACTTACCGGTGGTTAATGATTTAACAATTTGATTTATTTACATTTTTCTGTGCGGCGACACCCGTCCACATTGCCGTTGGTTGACACCCTAACCAGATTCAGACCAGTGTCCCGCCCCCAAAAGGGCCCCCCAAACGAAAAGAGTTCGAGTTGGCCGCAAGCAATGTCGTGATCGTGGAGTCGCCGGCGAAGGCGAAGACGATCAACAAGTACCTCGGCAATACATATAAGGTGTTGGCGTCCTACGGCCACGTGCGCGATCTGGCCGAGGAAGACGGCTCCGTCCAGCCCGACGACAACTTCAAGATGTCCTGGGAAATCCAGGACCGCGCCGCCAAACACGTCAACGAGATCGCCGCCGCCGTCAAAGGCGCGAAAAAGCTGATCCTGGCCACCGACCCTGACCGCGAGGGTGAGGCCATCTCCTGGCACCTGATCGAAGTCCTGAAAGACAAAAAGGCCCTAAAAGACGTCGCCATCGAACGCGTCGTTTTCAACGCCATCACCAAGGCCGCCGTCACCGAGGCGATGGCGAACCCGCGCCAAGTCGACGGCGAGCTGGTGGATGCCTATCTCGCCCGCCGCGCCCTCGACTATCTCGTCGGCTACAACCTCTCGCCGATCCTTTGGCGCAAGCTGCCGGGCGCGCGTTCGGCGGGCCGTGTGCAGTCCGTCGCGCTCCGCATCGTCTGCGAACGCGAGATGGAGATCGAGAAGTTCCGCCCCCAAGAATACTGGACCGTTGACGCGTTGCTGAAAACGCCGTCCGGCGACAATCTGTCGGCGCGCCTGACGAAGCTGAACGGCGAGAAGCTCGACAAGTTCTCGTTGCCCAACGAAGCCGCGGCCCAAGCCGCGCGCGCCGCGATCGAAGCCGGCAAGTTCTCGGTGACCAGCGTCGAGTCGAAGCCCGCACGCCGCAACCCTCAACCGCCGTTCACGACATCGACGTTGCAGCAGGAAGCCGCGCGCAAACTCGGCTTCTCGGCCAAGCACACGATGACCATCGCGCAACGCCTCTACGAAGGCGTGGACGTCGACGGCGAAACGGTCGGCCTCATCACCTACATGCGTACCGACGGCGTGGACGTAGCACCCGAAGCGCTAGCGGCGGCGCGAAAACTGATCGGCAAACGCTTTAGCCAGCGCCATCTGCCGGACAGCCCGCGCGTCTACAAAACGAAGGCGCGCAACGCCCAAGAAGCGCACGAGGCAATCCGCCCGACCGACCCCGAACGCACGCCGGACCAACTGAAGCATATCGACCCGGATATGCAACGCCTCTACGACCTGATCTGGAAGCGCCTGGTCGCGAGCCAAATGGAAGCTGCCGAATTCGAGCGCACGACAGTCGATATCGAAACCGCCGACAGCCGCACCGGCTTGCGCGCCAACGGCTCTGTGCTGACCTTCGACGGCTTCCTTGCGCTCTACCAAGAAGGCCGCGACGAACCGGCCGACGACGAAGACAGCGCCCGTCTGCCGAAGGTCGCCAAGGGCGACGGCATGAACGTTGCCGAAATCAAGCCGGAACAGCATTTCACCGAGCCGCCCCCGCGCTTCTCCGAAGCTTCGCTGGTCAAGAAGCTCGAAGAGCTCGGCATCGGCCGCCCCTCGACGTACGCCTCGATCCTGCAGGTCTTGCGCGATCGCTCGTATGTCAAGATGGACAAGGGCCGCTTCATTCCGGAAGACAAAGGCCTGCTCGTCACCGCATTCCTGACGAACTTCTTCGAGCACTACGTCGAATACGACTTTACGGCGAGCCTCGAAGAACAGCTCGACCTCGTCTCCGATGGCAAGCTGAAATGGACGAAGCTGCTCGACGATTTCTGGCGCGGCTTCAACGCGGCGATCAAAGACATCGGCGACTTGCGCATCACGCAAGTCCTCGACACCTTGAACGAGGTCTTGGGCGACCACATCTTCCCGCCCAACGCCGACGGCAGCGATCCGCGCAAATGCAAAATGTGCGCGAACGGCGAGCTGGGCCTACGCCTTGGTAAGTTCGGCGCCTTCATCGGCTGCTCGAACTACAAGGGCGAAGGCGAAGACAAGTGCAGCTACACCCGTCCGCTAGCCTCCAGCGCCGGCGGGGAGGCGATGGAAACGAAAGTGCTCGGCGTCGATCCCGAAACGGGCCTCAACGTTACAATGCGCGCCGGCCGCTTCGGCCCCTATCTGCAAATCGGTGAAGCGAGCAAAGAAAAGGGCGCCGACAAACCGAAGCGTGCGGGCATCCCAAAGGGCGTTGACCGCAACGCGATCACGCTGGAACAGGCGCTTCGCTTGCTCTCGCTGCCGCGCGAAGTCGGCATGCATCCTGAAACGCAGACGCCGATCGTGGCGAACTTCGGCCGCTTCGGACCCTACATCCTGCACGACGGCATGTACGCGAACCTCGAAAACGAAGAGGACGTGTTCACGATCGGCTTGAACCGCGCTGTCACGGTGCTCGCGGAGAAGAAAGCAAACCCGAAGAGCCGCTTCGCCCAATCGAAGGCGCTGAAAGAACTCGGGCCCCACCCTGAATCGAAGGCGGTGGTGAAAGTCATGAGCGGTCGCTACGGTCCCTACATCACCGACGGCGACATCAACGCGAACGTTCCTAAAGGTTCCGACCCGCAAAGCGTGACGCTCGAACAAGCCGTCGAACTCTTGCGCGCCCGCGCCGAAATGGGTGGCGGCAAGAAGAAGAAAAAGAAGCCTGCAAAGGTGCCCGCTAAGGCGGCCAAGGCAAACGGCGAAGCGAAAGCCGGCGCCAAACCGGCGAAGGCGGCCAAGGCCGCCAAAGCCGAAACCAAAGACAAACCAAAACCTGCGGCGCCGAAAAAGGCGCCCACAAAGAAGAAAGTACTTGAAGAGACGTGAATAAAAAACTGCGCGAACCGCGTGAGCCTAAACAACGCGGATCATTTCCGACGCGCGAAGAGTTACTAGCCTACCTCTCCGAAAATCCGTCAGCCACCAAACGCGACATCGCCCGTCACTATGACATCAAAGGCGGCGCCAAGATCGCGTTGAAGCGCATCCTGCGCGACATGGAAGACGACGGCGACGTCAAACGCGGCCGCGGCAAGAAGCTGACCCGCACCGGCGAACTCCCCGAAGTCACCGTCGTGGAAGTCGTAGAACAAGACACCGACGGCGAATTGATTTGCCGCCCGGCAAATTGGGACGGCGACGGCGAACCGCCCACGATCATCCTGGCACCCGGCGCCGACGAAGAAGTCCAAGGCCGCGCGCTCGGCGTCGGCGAACGCTTCCTGGCGCGCCTCAAAGCGAGCCACGAAGGCTACGAAGCGCGCATTATCAAGCGCCTCGGCACCAGCGCCCACAAAGCCGTCGGTATCTTCCGCAAACTCGGCCGCGCCGGTCGCGTGGAACCCGTCGACCGCAAAGCGCGCCAAACCTTTGCCATCGCCGAAGGCGACACCGCGAACGCGCTCGACGGCGAGATCGTCGTCGTCGAGCCGCTCTCTGGCCGCGCGCTCGGCCAGCCGAAAGCGCGCGTGCGCGAAAAACTCGGCCGCATGGGCGAACCAAAGGCGATCAGCCTGATCGCGGTGCACTCGCACGGCATCCCGGACGAGTTCCCGTCCGCAGTCATCGATGAAGCCGACCGCGCGAAACCTGCAACGCTTGAAGGCGGCCGCGTGGACCTACGCAAAGTGCCCCTCGTCACCATCGACCCGCCCGACGCACGCGACCACGACGACGCCGTCTGGGCCGAACCCGATGACGATTCCGCAAACAAAGGCGGCTTCAAAGCCATCGTCGCCATTGCCGACGTGTCTTACTACGTGCGTCCCAACTCTGCGCTCGACCGCGAAGCGGTGAAGCGCGGCAACTCGGTCTACTTCCCCGACCGCGTCGTGCCGATGCTCCCCGAACGCCTCTCCGCCGATCTCTGCTCACTGAAGGAAAAGGTCGACCGCGCGATCATCGCCTGCCACATGATCTTCGACGCGCAAGGCAAGCTGAAGCGCCACCGCTTCGAACGCGCCCTGATGCGCTCCGCCGCACGGCTTTCGTACAACGAAGTGCAGGACGCGCTCGACGGCAAGCTGAATGACAAGACCGGCCCGCTTTTGCAGCCGATCCTGAAGCCGCTCGAAGCCTGCTACCGCACGATGCTCAAAGCACGCGCTAAACGAAGCCCCATCGATCTCGATCTCCCAGAGCACAAGATCGAACTCGATGACCAAGGCAAAGTGAAGTCGATCGGCCTGCGTGCCCGCTTCGACGCGCACAAACTGATCGAAGAATTCATGATCCAGGCGAATGTCGCCGCCGCCGAGGCTCTCGAAGCCAAGCGCTGCCCGTTGGTGTTTCGCATCCACGCACCGCCATCGACGGAGAAGCTGACCGCGCTAACAGACTTCCTCGGCACGCTGAACATCAACCTCCCGAAGGCGCAAACGGTCACGACCGCGATGCTGAACCGCATCCTGGAGCAAGCGGCAAAGACGCCGAACGCCGATCTCGTAAACGTGGTCATGCTGCGCTCGATGTCCCAAGCCGAGTACAACCCGGACAACATCGGCCATTTCGGCCTGGCGCTACGCCGCTACGCCCACTTCACCTCGCCGATCCGCCGCTACGCCGACTTGATCGTCCACCGCGCGCTCGTCCGCTCGTTCGACCTGGGGGCGGGCGGCCTCACCGACAGCGAAATCGACCACCTGGAAAAGACCGCCGAAGACATCTCCGCCTTCGAGCGCCGCGCCATGGCGGCCGAGCGCGACTCGACCGACCGCTACATCGCCGCCTACATGTCGAACCGCCTGGGCGCCGAGTTTGTCGGCCGCATCTCCGGCGTCACCCGCTTCGGCTTGTTCATTCGCCTCGCCGAAACCGGTGCCGACGGCCTCATCCCCGTCCGCTCGCTCGGCCGCGAGTTCTTCCACCACGACGAACGCACCCACGCGCTCGTCGGCGAAGCAACAGGCTTAACATTCCGTTTAGGCGACACAGTGCGCGTCCGCCTGGAAGAAGCGACGCCGCTCACCGGCGGCCTCCGGTTCGACCTTGTCGAAGGTGGCAAAGCCGGTTCACCGGCAAGAACCATGCTGTCTAAGAAACGATTTGGTAATCGCCGCGGCCGCCGCTGACGCGCGCGATGCCGTTGTGAGTCACGTACAATTAACTCAGCTGTGCTTTGATGCCGCCATTGCATGCTCACTGCAATGAACACGCGCGGCGGTTGCCTAAACCGCCATCTGCCCGCCAACCAGCAGTGAGAGTACTGACAAAATGCTCGTGCATAAGAACCCCGAGGAAGCTAAGCGCCTCGACGTCCTATCCAGCTACGACATCATCGACTCGGCGCCTGACGAGACCTTCGATCGAGTCACAAGACTGGCGCAGGCGACGTTTCGGGCGCCGGTCGCGATGATTTCGCTCATTGACGAAAAGCGGCAGTGGATAAAGTCAAGTCAAGGCATCTCAATCCCCGAATTGCCGCGCAGCACATCGATCTGCGCTCACGCTATTGAAGGAAATGAGCCGCTAGTCGTGCCGGACTTGCGCGAGGATCGTCGCTTTGCGTTGAGCCAACTGGTCGTCGGAGAGCCACGCCTTCGCTTCTACGCAGGCGTCCCCTTGACGGCTTCCGGAGGACACAGGGTGGGAACACTTTGTGCAGCGGACATCGAACCCCGCGACGCATCGCCACGCGAAGTCAGCCTTCTTCAGGATCTCGCGCGCCTTACGATTGATCTGTTCGAACTCAAGAAGATGGCGCTCTCCGACGGTTTGACGGGCCTCTGTACGCGCCGCGCATTTCTCACTGAAGCGACACGCCAAGTCGCCAACGCCAAGCGAAGCGGTCGCGCACTCGCATGCGCGCTGTTCGACATTGACCGGTTGGCACTGATTAACAACAACTACGGCACAGCGGCGGGCGATCTCGTTCTGCAGACGAGCGCGGAAGGATGTCGGCGCGCACTACGAAAAATAGACGTGGCCAGCAGAATCGGCGGGGGAAAGTTCGGAGTATTGCTGCCGGAAACTGCCACAGAGGGCGCAATGCGCGCAGCAGAACGGCTGCGCGAAGCGATGGCAGCAACAACCGTCACCTATGCCGGCAATCGCATTCAGTTCACCGTGAGCCTCGGAATTTCCGTGCTGGCATCCCACGAAGAAGACGCCCAAAACCTGATCGGTCGAGCGGAGCAAGCAATCGCGGAGTCCAAAAGCGGCGGCCGGAACCGAACAGCAATCCTCGCGCCGGTCGGCGACCAGCTGCAAGCACCCGAGCGGGCGCGCATTGCGGTCCGTCGCTGAGGCCAGGACAATCATCGAATGGTTCAAGCATCGGCTTCTGCCGCCGCTCTACACAGCCTGCGGCGTAACTGACTCTTGCGAAACAGATCGACAACCATTATTTGCTACGACTCGTAATGACGCGTAACGCACGTGCCGCTGGCCCATAGTTGGTTTATGCAACGACGGAAGCGTCCTTTTTGATCACGCCGGTGACGAGCCGGGTCTTTGATAAGGATGTTGTCGATGCTGACCAACCGGGGCGTGAAAGCCCGCAAGCGTCAATTCGATTCCCAAGATCTGACAGACGACCGCGCGGAGCAAGCCGTGGCACGGCTGCGCACGACCGCACGCCGCACCAGCCTGGCCACGGAGCGCGGCGGCCTCTCGCCGCGTATCGCGCGCTACCTGGAAACGGCAAAGCTTCCCTCGCCCTGCCTCGTCGTCGACGTGGACATCGTGGAACACAACTACGCGGGCCTGACGCGCGCGTTGCCGGAAGCCGCCGTCTTCTACGCCGTGAAGGCGAACCCCGCGCACGAGGTCGTGAAGCGCCTGGCGACCCAGGGCTCCAATTTCGATACGGCAAGTATCGGTGAGATCGACCTCTGCCTCGGCCACGGCGTCGCGCCGGAGCGCCTGTCGTTCGGCAACACGATCAAGAAGCAGTCGGACATCGCAGCCGCCTACGCCCGCGGTATCCGCCTCTACGCCTTCGACAGCGAAGAGGAGTTGATCAAACTCGCCGAGGCCGCGCCCGGCTCAAAAGTCTTCTGCCGCATTCTGGTCGACTGCGCCGGCGCCGAATGGCCGCTCTCGCGCAAATTCGGCTGCGAGCCCGCGATGGCCGCCGACCTGCTCACACGCGCGAAAGAGCTTGGCCTCGATGCCTACGGCGTCTCGTTCCACGTCGGCTCGCAGCAGACCGACCTAACCCAGTTCGACAAGGCGATCGCGCAAGCGGCCGACCTGTTCAAGACGGTCGCCGCGAACGGCGTGAAGCTGCGCATGATAAACGTCGGCGGCGGCTTCCCCTCGCGCTACCGCACCGACGTACCGCCGATCTCGTCTTACGGCCGCGCGATCCGTACCGCGCTAAAACGCCACTTCGGCGCGGAGACACCTGACCTCATCGTTGAGCCCGGCCGCTACATCGTGGGCGACGCCGGCGTGATCACCAGCGAAGTCGTGCTCGTCAGCCACAAAGGCGGTGATGACGAACGGCGTTGGGTCTATCTCGACGTCGGCAAGTTCCACGGCCTCGCCGAAACGATGGACGAGGCGATCAAATACCGCGTGCTCACGGCGCACGACGGCAGCGAAACCATGCCGGTCGTGCTCGCAGGCCCGACCTGCGACAGCGCAGACATCTTGTACGAAAAGACGGACTACCGCCTACCGAAGGCGCTCAAAGCCGGCGACAAGGTGCTGATCCTCGCAACCGGCGCCTATACCACGACCTACTCGGCGATCGCCTTCAACGGCATGCCGCCGCTGGCCAGCGTTTGCATCTGAGGGGTGCGCCTCAGGCGCACTCCAACGGATCCATACCTAAACTCTGCTCGCAGCCGGTGACGCTGATACCCTCGTCCTCCTCGGCTTTGGCGTAGATCTGCTGCGCCAGCACCCAAATCAGTGCACCCGCGGTAAAGCCGGCAATCACTGCAATTAAACGCTGCACAACCGTGGGGGTAACCGCCATCGTACTAACCTGGGACAGATTGCCGTTCATCGCTCGCTAACGATGCAGCCCCTATGCCCACCGAAAATCGACGCGTGACCGCCGTCCAGCCCTCGCGTATTGGCATTAACCACCCAATATACTGGGTGACCGGACAGATCCGGCCGCAGGGAGACCAAACGATGTCTGACTCCAAACTGGCGATTCCCTCCAAGGAAAATCTGCTCGAAAACACAATCTCGGGCTGGGTAATGCTCGTCGTTCTGTTGGTCATGTTCTTAGGCGGCATCGTAATGATGCGCGTGCCGCTGATAGGAGCGCCGCTGGTCGTTCTCGCCGTATTCCTTTCGGTCGGCTTCCTCGTGCTGAAGCCGAACGAGTCTGCCGTGTTGACGCTCTTCGGGCGCTACATCGGCACTGTGCGCCGCGAGGGATTCCACTGGGTGAACCCGTTCTACGCCAAACAGAAGGTCAGCCTGCGCGTCCGCAACTTCACGACGCTCACCCTCAAAGTGAACGACAAAGTCGGCAACCCGATTGATGTGGCTGCGGTTGTTGTTTGGCTGGTCAAAGACACAGCCCAAGCGGCGTTCGATGTGGATGACTTCGAAGGTTACATCAAAACGCAGTGCGAGATGGCGCTGCGCGACGTCGTTTCCACACACCCCTACGACGCGACGAAAGACGAACACGTTTCGCTACGCGGCAACACGGCAGCTATTTCCGACCTCCTAAAGGAATCGCTCCAGCGCTCCGTCAACGTCGCCGGCCTGCAGATTCTCGAGATGCGAATCACGCACCTCGCCTACGCGCCGGAAATCGCCTCGATCATGCTCCGCCGCCAGCAAGCAGAAGCACTGATCCAGGCGCGCGAGAAAATGGTCGACGGCGCGATCGGTATGGTGCGCATGGCCCTCGACCGCTTCCAAACCGAAGGCATCACCGACATGACGGCCGCGCAAAAGGCGACCCTGGTCTCGAACATGATGCTCGTCCTTCTGAGCGACGAAGGTGCTCAGCCGGTGATACCGGCAACATCCGCTTAGTCAGCAAACCGTAGCGAACAAACGGCCCGGCAACGCCGGGCCGTTTGCATTTCGCCCCGGCCGCATGCTTCAACAAAGCATGTCACTGCAGCGTCCCGTAAAACCGCGTCACGCCGCGTCGCTCGTTCTCGTGCGGCGGCGCAAGGGCGTCACGCAAATCTTGATGGGCCGCCGCTCGGCCAAAGCGGTATTCCCCGAGGCCTACGTCTTCCCAGGAGGCCGCCTCGACAAGAGCGATGGCGTGGTTGCCCCAAGCGCCCACCTCGCCTCACAGGTAATGAGCGAGCTTTGCGAACGCGGCGGCTGCACGCCGGCATTGGCGCGCGGTCTCGCCACAGCCGCCATCCGGGAAACCTACGAAGAAACGGGACTGATCATCGCCGGCCCGGGCGACGCCGGTTTGCGCGAAGGAACCTGGTCGGAATTTGCGACCCTCGGCCTCGCCCCAGCGCACGACCGTTTGCGGTTCCTCGGCCGCGCGATTACGCCTGCCTCCGCACCGGTGCGCTTTCACGCCCGCTTCTTTGCAGCGGACGGTGACGCGGTCGAAGGCGAACTGAAAAGCAATGGCGAACTGACGGCACTAGATTGGTATCCACTCGATCACGCACAAACGCTTCCGGTTATCGACGTCACGAAGTTCATTTTGAGCGAACTCGCTGCAACCGAAGCGGGCGCAGTGCGTGAAGCACCGTTCTTCCGCTACCGCCGCAACAAGCCCATCGCCAAGGCGCATGGCTGACGCGTTTGATCCCGCTAAGCTGACCGCTCGGGAGCGCCGCCAGAGCCTTGCTGCCGTCTACGCCTGCATGTTCGCGGTCGGTGTCGGCATGGGTCTCTCGATGCCGCTGCTCTCGCTGATCTTGGAGCGCAACGGCGTATCGGCAACGCTGAATGGTGCGAACACGACGGTCGGCGCGCTTGCGATGATCGTGGTCTCGCCGTTTATTCCGGCGATCGCCGCCCGCATGGGAACGGCCCGATTCCTGGTCGCATGCTACGTCCTAGCCGCAGCGGCATTGGTTAGCTTCCGTGCAACGAACGATATCGTCGCCTGGTTCATTCTGCGTTTCGTCCTGAACAGCGCGCTGCAAGGCCTCTTCATCGTCAGCGAAGTCTGGATCAACCAAATTGCGACAGAGGCGACGCGCGGCCGCCTGGTCGCGATCTACACATCAATCTTCTCGGCCGGTTTCGCACTCGGCCCACTGATCATCCAGAGTCTCGGCACGACCGGCTGGGCTCCGTTCATAACAGGTGGCACTGCGATGTTGCTCGCCATGGCCCCGGTCGTCGCTGCTGGTACTCTAGTGCCTGCGGTTGAGCACGCGCCCGCCCGGGCTATGCTCGCCTTCGTCCTCCGCTCCCCTTCGGCCGCAGCCGCTGGCGCCGGTTACGGCGCAATTGAAGCCTGCGCCGCTACCTTTTTGACCATCTACGCAGTGCGGCTCGGTTCTCCCGAAACTGACGCCACCCTTCTCGTTGCGGCTCTTGGGTTCGGGAATGTGCTGCTCGTGCCGCCCCTCGGATGGCTCGCCGACAAGTACGATCGCAGACGGATCTTACTGTTTTGCGGTCTGGCGGGCATCGTGGGCGCGGCATTGCTGCCCGCGACTGGGGGGGCGAGCGCGGCTGGACTGCTGTTGGTGTTCGTATGGGGCGGCTTTATCTCTGGGCTCTACGCCGTCGGTCTCGCGCACCTCGGGTCGAACTTCAAAGGTAGCGAGCTCGCCGCCGCCAACGCCGCCTACGCGATCCTGTACGCCCTGGGCAGTATGGTGGGACCCGGTCTAGGTGGCATCGGCATGGACATGTGGAGCCCACATGGGTTCCCGGTCGCTTTGGGGCTGATTTCTGCGGTTTTGGTGTTGATCATCGGCTACCGTACCGCGACCATTCCGCACCCTCGGAACGCCCCACCGGCGGGTTGACTTAGAGGCAAGGATCAGTAGCTTCTCGCGCTTTCCGAAATACCGACCTAGAGCTTGACCCATGGCGAAGCCCACCACGATCAAAATCCGGCTGAACTCGTCCGCCGGCACCGGCCACTTCTACGTTGCGAAGAAGAACTCGCGCACCATGACGGACAAGTTCAAGGTGAAGAAGTACGACCCCGTCGTGCGCAAGCACGTCGAATACGTCGAAGGCAAGATCAAGTAGCGATCGGCTATCGGCCGGCACGCAAAGGGCGCCCGCGGGCGCCCTTTTGCTTTATGGCCACAGCGCCGCTCCCTCAAGCCCCATCGTCTCGGGATGACCGGTGATGATGTTGGCGTTCTGCACCGCCTGCCCTGCCGCGCCTTTGCCAAGGTTGTCGCAAGCACCGAACGCCATCACCAGATTGCGTGCAGGATCACAGGCATAGGAAACAAAGACGAGGTTGGACGCCGTCGCCCATTTCGTATGCGGCGGCTTGTCGGTCACGCGCACGAACGGCCGACTCGCATAGAACGACCGCGCCGCTTCCAGGCACTTCTCTGTCGACGCTTTGCCCTTGGCATAGATCGTCGCCAGGATGCCCCGCGTCATCGGAATCAGATGTGGCGTAAACACGAGACCTTCGGACTTCGCGCCCGAAAGCGCGTCGATTGTCTTCGTGATCTCCGGCATGTGGACGTGTTTGAGAAGCCCATAGGCCGCCACATCCTCGTTCACCTCACCATAGGCAAACGTCGCCTCGCCGCCGCCGCGGCCGGCGCCGCTGACGCCAGTCTTGGCGTCGATGATAATCTGATGCGGCTCGATCAACCTCTCCGTCAACAGAGGTGCCAGCGCCGCTAAAGTGGCCGCTGGATAGCAGCCCGGATTCGCGACCCGCGAAGCCGCCCTGATTCGATCGGGCCAAACATCCGCAAGACCGTATGCCCACCCGTCCACATACCGGTGGTCGCCGCCAATATCGACGATCTTGGTGGATGCCGGCACGCGGGCAAGCGGCTCCTTGGATTGCCCCGTCGGCAACGAGGCAAACAGAACATCGAGCTTCGGCAACGCCGCCGGATCCCACTTCTCGATCACGAGGTCGCCGATCTTGCCGAGGCCCGGATAACGTTCCGCTAGGCGCTGCCCGGATGAGCTCTCGCCGCCCGCATAGGCGAGCTCGAACTCAGGATGCGTCGCGCAAAGCCTCAACGCTTCGCCGCCGCCGTAACCGCTAACCCCGATGATTCCGACTTTGAGTTTCATGATCGCCACGCCTGTCGCGCCTATCCGTGCCGCAAGGAAGGCGGCGGGGTCAAGGGCAAGCGAACTGGGGCCTAGGCCGCGTCGGCGACGACGCGATTGCGCCCGTCCCGTTTGGCGCGGTAGAGCGCCTTGTCGGCGCGCTTGAGCAAGGAGTCTGCGGTGTCCTCCGCCCCCTCGCTGCAGGTCACCCCGATCGAAATCGTAACCGGCAGCTGGCCAGGATCGGCGCCGATGTGGAATGGCGCGTCGGCCACCGCTTGGCGCAAGCGTTCGGCGACCATATAGGCGAAGTTCATGTCCGTGTCCGGCATGACGACCACGAACTCTTCGCCGCCATACCGGCAAGCGAGATCGATGCCGCGCACGTTCGCCGAGATCCGTTGCGCGAACTCGCGCAACACTTCGTCACCGATGTCATGACCGTATGTGTCGTTGACCTGCTTGAAATAGTCGATATCCATGATCAGGAACGACACAGGCTTGCCGGTTTTGGCGGTATTGCCGATCAACGTGCTCAAGTGACGCGACATGTACCGGCGATTGAACAGGCCGGTCAGTTGATCCGTGATCGCCATCTCAAGCGACAGCTGCAACGAGTGCTTCAGCTTATCCGTATAGCGCTTGCGTCGCAGCTGCGTATTCACGCGAGCGACAAGTTCGCTGCGCTCCACCGGCCGCATCAGATAGTCGTTGATGCCGATGTCGAGCGCGCGCACCAGCCGCTTCAAATCGCCTTCATCGACGATCGTAAGGACGGGCGTCTGACGCGTCGCATCGAGGCTGCGCAGAGTGGCGCAGAAACGAAGCCCGTCTTGCTTATCCAGCGCGAGGCTCGCGATGACGAGATCATAGTCCCCGCTCTTCGCCCGCACGATCGCTTCCGTCGTTTGCGGCACGATATCGACCTCGTGCCCGGACAGCGTCTCGACGATGCGCTGAGCGCTGTGTTCGCGGTCTTCGACCACGAGAATGCGCCCCCGCTCGATCGCGTTGTTCAGAACGCCGTCGGCCTGATCGACAAGCCCCATGCTCTCGCCGGTTGCCTGGCGCAGGCGGAGTTCGTCCACCATCGTTTTGATGCGCACGAGGCTGCGCACACGCGCAAACAGCGCGACATCGTTCACGGGCTTCGTCAGAAAATCGTCGGCCCCCGCTTCGAGGCCCTGCACCCGATCCGACACTTGATCGAGCGCCGTCACCATCACGACGGGCAAATGCGACGTCGCTGGGTTGCCCTTGATACGCCGGCAGACTTCAAACCCGTCCATGCCCGGCATCATCACGTCGAGCAGAATGATGTCGGGCTTGTCGTTCTCCAGAAGCGCAAGCGCTTCTGGTCCGGAACCGGCCGTGACGACGTCGAAATACTCCGCGCCAAGCTTTGCTTCGAGCAGCTTGACGTTAGCCGGAATATCGTCGACGACGAGAACGCGCGCGGTCATGGCCCGATGTCTCTAGGACAAGAACCGGCGGATTGTTTCGAGGAAGTGCATCACCGAGATGGGCTTCGAGATGTAAGCCTCGCAGCCGCCCTGACGGATCTTCTCCTCGTCGCCCTTCATCGCAAACGCAGTAACGGCGATAACGGGAATGCGCTTCAGCTTGTCGTCTTCCTTCAGCCACTTCGTGACCTCGAGGCCCGAAACTTCCGGCAGCTGAATATCCATGAGGATGAGATCGGGCACGTGCTTGCGCGCCAGATCGAGCGCTTCGAGCCCGTCGCGCGTCTGAATCGTCTTGTAGCCGTGCGCATCCAACAGATCGTGGAAGAGCTTCATATTGAGCTCGTTGTCCTCCACGATCAGAACGGTCTTCGCTCTGGCGTCCATATCCGTCTCCGAACGAAGGCTTTTGAGCCCCAGGTTTTTGTTTTCGGCGGCCGTCGCACGCGTGCGCGTTCCGCCTCTCTTTCGCGTCATATATCATCCGAATAATGTTAAATAAGCTTTGCCCGGGCGCCAACATTCCGGCATCCGGCGCACCACCCAAACGTGCATCGAGGAACGCGAAATCCAATGAAACGCGAGATGGCCTTCGAAATGTCTGAACGTGCTTTAACATTCCTGTCCGAACGCCCCGCGGAACTTCAGCGATTCTTAACCGCAAGCGGTCTCTCGACCGGCGAACTACTTGCGGCACACGAAGATAAGGCGATTCTAGCGGCAGTGCTCGGCTTTGTCGCGGCCGACGAATCGCTTGCCAAGGATTTCTCGGAATCCGAGGGGCTGAAACCCGGCGCTTTGCTCAATGCGTGTGCCGTCATCGACCCGCACGGATCAAGCGCATGGTGACGCTCGACCCGGCACGCCCGCTCATTATCTGCGACGCCGACGAAGTGCTGCTGCGCTTCCTCGCCGGACTTGAACGCTACCTCGAACGCAACGGCTGCTACCTGGATCTCGCCTCGTTCCGCATTCACGGCAACATCAAGCATCGAGCCAGCAACGAACCCGTCGCAGATGAAACTGTCACGAGGATGATCGCCGACTTCTTTGCGAGCGACACGCGCCACTTGGAACCGGTCGAAGGCGCCGCGACCGCACTCCGCGACCTGAGCGCGCGTGCGCAAATCGTCATCCTGTCGAACCTGCCCGAGACCTCTCGCGAAGCCCGTGTCGAAAACCTGCGCGACCACGGGATGCCCTACCCCGTGGTTGCAGGGAAGGGGCCGAAGGGCCCGGCGGTCAAAGCCCTGCTTGGCGCCTTCACACAATCCGTCGTTTTCATCGATGATCTGCCTCCCAATCTGACGTCTGTCGCAACCGAAACACCGCAGGTCCATCGCCTCCACTTCATTGCCGACCCACGCCTCGCGCGGCTGCTGCCGCCGGCCGCCGACGCTCATCGCCGCATCGACGACTGGCCGACGGCTGCGGCGTGGATCGATTCCTTGCTTCCATGACGACGCTATGCCGCGACTGCTTTGCGCTGACCGATGACAGCCCTCGCCGCTGCCCGGCGTGCAAGAGCCCGCGGTTGATACGCCACGACGAAGTCGCGACGCTCTCGATGGCGCACATCGACTGCGACGCCTTCTACGCGACGATCGAAAAGCGCGACAACCCGGCGATCGCCGACAAGCCCGTGATCATCGGGGGCGGCAAGCGCGGCGTGGTCTCCGCCGCCTGCTACGTGGCCCGTACATTTGGCGTGAAGTCGGCGATGCCAATGTTCAAGGCGTTGGCAGCTTGCCCAAACGCCGTCGTTGTCCGCCCGAACATGCAGAAATATGCAAGCGTCGGCCGCGAAGTCCGCCAACTCATGCTCGAAACCACACCGCTCGTCGAACCGCTGTCGCTCGACGAAGCTTTCCTCGACCTTTCCGGCACCGAGCGCCTGCACAAGTGCAAACCAGCCCAAACGCTTGCGCGACTCGCCCGCCGCATCGAGGATGAGATCCACATCACCGTCTCGATCGGCCTCAGCTTCAACAAATTCCTTGCCAAGGTCGCCTCCGACCTCGACAAGCCGCGCGGCTTCTCCATCATCGGCAAAGCGGAAGCCGTGAGCTTCCTCGACAAGCGCCCCGTTACGCTGCTCCCCGGTGTCGGCAAGGCGTTCGCCGCGGCGCTTTCTCGCGACGGCATCTTCACCATCGGCGACGTCCGCCGCCGCAACGCGAAAGAGCTCAGCGCACATTTCGGCGCGAGCGGCCTTTGGCTGTGGCGCCTCTCGAACGCCGACGACACACGCGTCGTGGAGCCGCGCTCGGCTGCCAAAGGCATCTCCGCGGAAACCACGGTCGAACACGACATTGGGGACAAGGAGCAGCTGTCGCGCATTCTCTGGGCGCTCTGCGAAAAGGTTTCGTCAAGGGCAAAGGCTGCCGAGCTCAGCGGCAACGTTGTCCAACTCAAACTCAAGACCGCTGACTTCAAAATCGTGACCCGCCGCCACACCCTGGACCGCCCGACGCAGCTTGCCCGCCGCATCTTCGAAACCGGCAGCGACCTTCTGAATGCCGAAGCTAAAGGCAAGCGCTACCGCCTGATCGGCATCGGCCTCGCGGATCTCGCCCCTGCCGAAAAGACCGACGAGGCCGACCTCTTCGACCAAGGCGGCGCCAGGCGAGACGCCGCAGAGCGTGCCATGGACAAGGTCCGCGAGAAATTCGGTGCGAGCGCCATCAAGAAGGGCCGCTCGCTCTAGCTCTTTCCATCAAGCGACATCAGCGGCTCGTAAAGCTCCGGCCGCCGATCGCGAAACATCCCCCAAGAATTGCGCGCCGTCGCGATCGCATCGAGGTCGACTGTCGCCGTCACCACGGCTTCCTTGTCGCGACCGGCGTCGGCCAAAATCTCGCCTGTCGGTCCCGCGATGAACGAGGTCCCGTAGAACGTGATCTCGCAGGTTTCCCCAACCTCGCGCCCGATACGGTTCGACGCAATCAGCGGCACATAGTTCGCGCCCGCATGACCCTGCATCACGCGCCGCCAGTGCGCCGGAGAATCGACCGGTGGCGCGGGCGGCGGCTCGGTTCCTATTGCCGTCGGATAACACAGAATCTCGGCCCCCATCAAAGCCATCGCCCGCGCGGCCTCGGGAAACCACTGATCCCAACAAATCGCGGCCCCGATCTTGCCAAACCGAGTCGGCCAAACCTTGAACCCCGTGTCGCCCGGATTGAAGTAGAACTTCTCCTGGTACCCCGGCCCATCGGGAATGTGCGACTTGCGATAAAGCCCAAGCACCGAACCGTCGGCATCAATCATGGCGAGCGAGTTGAAATGCGCATTGTTGGCCCGCTCGAAGAACGAGAGCGGCAACACGACCCCCAGCTCCTTCGCCAGCGCCGAAAACTCGCCGATCAACGCATTGTTCTCAAACGGCTGCGCAAGCGCGAAATGCTTCGCCAGCTGATCCTTGCAGAAGTAAGGCGTCTCGAACAGCTCTTGGATCAAGACGACCTGCGCCCCTTGCGCCTTCGCCTGACGCACCAGCTTCTTCGCGCTTGCGACGTTCGCGGCGCGATCCGGTCCGCACGCCATCTGCGTCGCCGCAAGTGTGACTTGCCTCATGCTTTCACCTCAAATCATGCCGCAGCGGCGAACCCGCCGGCTGCTGCTGCGTGATGCAGTGAATGCCGCCACCGCCCTGCACGATGTCGAGCGCTTCGACCTGCACGATCCGCCGGTCCGGAAACGCCTTCTCCATAATCTCAAGCGCGACCGCATCCATCGGATCGTCGAACGACGGCATGACAATCCCGTAGTTCGCGAAATAGAAGTTGATGTAACTCATGTCGAGCCTGCGCCCGTCGTGCCGCTCGCGCCGCGCTGGCTCCGGCAGCTCGATCACCTCAAGCTCGCGCCCGCGCGCATCCCGCGCCGCTTTCAGCCGCGCGATATTGTCCCGCATCACGCGCTCGTTCAGCCCACCCTTCTCGCGCGCACCACAAACGAGCACGCGCCCAGGCCCCGCGAAACACGCGACGTTGTCCACGTGACCGTCCGTCTCGTCGTCCTCAAGCCCCTCGCCCAGCCAGATCACCTTCGTGACCCCGCAATAGAGCGCCAGCCGCTCTTCGATCTGTTGCCGGTCCAAATTCGGATTACGGTTCGGGTTGAGCAGGCACTGCTCCGTCGCAATCAACGTTCCTTGTCCGTCGACGCAAATCGAACCGCCTTCAAGCACCATCGGCCCGTCATACCGCCGCATGTCCAACGCCTCGATCACCCGCCCGCCGAATGCCGCATCCTCATCGAACCCGTGATACTTGTTGCCCCATGCATTGAAGCGCCAGTGCACACCGGCCACCCCGTCGCGCCCGTCAACAACGAAGATCGGTCCACTATCGCGCGCCCAAGAGTCGTCGATCGGCACCTCGAAAATGTCGATCCCCCGCCCCATCATCAACCGCGCCTCGTCCACATCGCGCGGGTGCACCGCCATCGTTACCTTCTCGAAACCCGAGATCGCGCGCGCCACGTTCGCATGCCCAAGCCGTGCCCGCAGCATCCCCTCCGCCGAACCCCACGGCTCCAGCCTGCAGGGCCACTGCATCCAAGTGCGCGCGTGCGGCTCCCACTCGGCGGGCATGAAAAGCCCGTCACGCAAGGGGCAACGGTCGTCGGCATCGAGACGTCTTGTCATGATTTTCGGCGCATCCGAGTTGCGTCCGCCCGCGCGATTTGCGAGCTTCGCTGTTCTCGCATGGACACTCGCATTTCGCAAAGGGACCGCACATGACCGGACGCGTCGAAGCTCGCCTGAAAGAACTTGACATCACGCTGCCCAAGGCTGCGGCGCCGGTTGCGAACTACGTACCGTTCGTCGTGACGGGAAACCTGGTCTTCATCTCAGGGCAAGTGACGCTCGGCCCGAACGGCCTTGAGTACATCGGCATCGTCGGCAAAGACTTCAACGTCGAGCAAGGCCAAGCCGCCGCCCGCCTTTGCGCCCTCAACCTTGTCGCCCAGCTGCGGGAAGCCTGCGGCGGAAATCTCGATCGCGTGAAGCGATGCGTGAAGCTGACCGGCTTCGTGAACGCCGTCCCCGGCTTCGCCCAGCACCCGGAGGTCGTCAACGGCGCCTCCGACACGATGGTCCAGATATTCGGCGACATCGGCAAACACGCACGTGCCGCCGTCGGGGCGGGATCGTTGCCGCGCAACGTCGCGGTCGAAGTCGAAGCGGTGTTCGAGATCGCATGACGCAGAAGCGGACGGCATCGACGACAGCGCCGCCGTCCGCCCGCCTCCTGGACGGCATGAAGGCTGTCGCGCCGCAGGTTTGGGACGCGCTCGCCAACCCGCCCGGCGCCCGCTTCAACCCGTTCCTCAGCCATACGTTTCTAAGTGCACTCGAAGAAAGCGGCTCCGTCACAGCCCACACAGGCTGGCAGCCCGCACACATCCTCGTCGAGCAATCGGGCACGCCGATCGCGGCGAGCGCCATGTACTTGAAGAACCACTCCTACGGCGAATACGTCTTCGACCAAGGCTGGGCCGAGGCCTTCGAGCGGGCGGGCGGCGAGTATTACCCCAAGCTCCAAGTGTCGGTCCCGTTCACACCTGTAACCGGCCCACGCCTCTTGACCGGCGGGAACACGGCAGCGCGCGAACCGCTCGCACACGCGATGATGGCGTTCGCGCAGAAGCTGGAAGTGTCGTCCCTGCACATCACCTTCGCGGAGGAAGCCGAAGTCGAAGCCTTAGGCAAGCTGAAGTTCCTCGAACGCCACGACCGCCAGTTCCATTGGCACAACGAAGACTATGCGAACTTCGATGCCTTCCTCGCCGCGCTCTCGTCGATCAAGCGCAAGAACCTGCGCCGCGAACGCACCGAAGCGCTGAGCGCCGGCATCGAGGTCGAGCTCCTAACCGGCAGCGACCTCAAAGAACATCACTGGGACGCGTTCTTTGCGTTCTACATGGACACCGGCTCGCGCAAATGGGGCTCGCCCTACCTCACGCGAGAATTTTTCAGCCTTATCGGCCAAAACATGCCGAACCAGATCTTGCTCGTGATGGCCAAGCGAACCGGCCGCTACATCGCAGGTGCCTTGAACTTCATCGGCTACGACACCCTCTACGGCCGCAACTGGGGCGCCCTTGAACACCACCCGTTTCTGCACTTCGAGCTCTGCTACTACCAGGCGATCGACTACGCGATTCAAAAGGGATTAAAGGTCGTCGAAGCGGGCGCCCAAGGCGCACACAAACTTGCCCGCGGCTACCTCCCCGTCCGCACGCAATCCGCCCACTGGATCGCACACGCAGGGCTGCGCCAAGCCGTCGCCAACTACCTTACCCAAGAACGCCGCGCGGTCGGCAACGAAATCGAAGCGCTCGCCGGGCACGCCCCCTTCAAGAAGGAATGCTGAATGGCTTACGATCCGAACAACATCTTCGCCAAGATCGTGCGCGGCGAAGCCCCGTGCTTCAAAGTCTACGAGGACGCGCACACGCTCGCCTTCATGGACATCATGCCCCAAGCCGAAGGCCACACTCTGGTGATCCCGAAAGAAGGGGCCGAATCCATCTTCGACCTAAGCCCCGAAAGCGCGGCAGCCATGATCAGAACCACGAAGAAGATCGCCGCCGCCGTCAAAGAAGTAACGAACGCCCCCGGCATCCTGCTCGCTCAACTGAACGGCGCGGCCGCTGGCCAAACCGTCTTCCACATCCACTTCCATGTTATTCCGCGCACGAGCGGCCTCGACCTCAAACTCCACGCGCGCGAAATGGCCAACTTCGAACACCTCAAAGCACTTGCTGCGAAAATCGCCGCCGCAATCAAGTGACGGCCTTCACGGCCCACGAGACCCGCATCGTCGCTACCTCGCGGCCTTCGGCATCCGTCATCCCGACCGTGACATCGAACGACACCTTCCCGTCGCGCTCAAGCGCTGCGATCAAGCTCTCGCGCGAGCCGACAACACGCCCTTCGGCAGCGATCCGTCCCTTTGCAAGGCGCACATAGCGAATTTGCGCTTCGCCCGCGATCGGTCGCACGCTCAGAATACGGTCGGCAAACACCCCAGCCATCGCACCGCCGGATGCTGTTTCGCCAAGCGTAAACAGTGCGCCCGCGTGCTGCGTGCCAATGTGGTTGATACTGTCCGCCGTTTGCTCCAGCTCAGCCCGCGCAAGCCCTTGCTCGACATGGATCAGCTTCACACCGGCGTACCGTGCAAAAGGCACGGCCTTGCCCAATTGCTCGCGAATGATCTCGAATGGCGTCATCGGCAACCTCGAATGTCTCGCCAGAGATGTAAGTTCGCGCCCTCCTCAAGAGAACGTATGAAGTTGATAGGGCGTGAGAAGCGAACACCCGCGCACTGCGACCGTCCGTAACGTCAACACTTCGGCTCACAAAACCGTGAAACGCAAACCTCAGTCCGCCAGCGCGACGCCGATGCGCGTCTTGGTGCCTTCGGGCGTGAACATAACGGCGAACTTGCGCGTAATCTCGCACGCGCTCGCCGACCAAACCTCCGACCACGGCTTGCCCGGCACGCGCGCCTTCGTCACCGCGGAGTCGACCAAGAACGCCGGATCCTCGCAATTGCCGCGCATGGCGATGCCGTTCGCCTCCCGAAGCACAAGCCCGATCGCCTCAGCCTGAAGCTTCGGGCCCGCAACCGTCCGCCCGGGAACACCCAGGCGCAAGCCCGCCGGCGCACCAACACGCGGATAGAGGAACACGTTGTGCGCCCGCGGCGACCAACACCCTTTGCCCTGCACCGCGATCCGCCACACACCTTTCCGGCTGGGCTCGATGCGCTTCGTCAGATCGCTTTCGTCGTAGTAGTCAGCGCCCGCAAACTCGAAGACACGCTTCATCCCGCACGGCGGCGCAATCAACCGGTCGAGATTGATCATGGTCGCGGCCATGCGGTTCGCCATCTGCACGACGGTCTCGCCGCGCGCCAGTATTTGCGGGAACTGGCCGCGAATGACCACCTCTTCCTCCGCGCGCGCGACTGTGGCGAGGAAGAGCGTAGCGGTTAGGGCAAATAAGACGCGTTTCATTTCACCAGTTCGGGCTCATGCGGCTCGGACTCCCCGTCGCCGTCGGAATCGTCACCCATTGTCGCCATCTTGGCCGGCAATTGCGGCGCTTCGATGATCTCGAACGCCAGGCCGGACCTGTCGGGTTTGACGGTCATCTTCACCGTACCGCCGCGCGCAAGCTGCCCGAACAAAATGTCGTCGGCGAGCGGCTTCTTGATCGTGTCCTGGATCAACCGCGCCAGCGGCCGCGCACCGAACGCCTCGTCATAGCCGTTCTCCGCCAGCCACCGCGTCGCCTCGGGCGACAGCTCGAACGTCACGTTGCGATCAGAAAGCTGCGCTTCCAATTGCAGCACGAACTTCTCGACCACACGCTCGATGATGACGGGCGATAGCGGCGCAAACCCTATGACGGCATCGAGACGGTTGCGGAACTCCGGCGTAAACAGCTTCTTGATCGCTTCGGTATCTTCGCCCTCGCGCTTGGCCCTACCGAATCCGATCGCGTCCTTCGCCGCATCCGCGGCGCCCGCGTTCGTCGTCATGATCAAGACGACGTTGCGGAAATCGATCTTCTTGCCGTTGTGATCGGTCAGCTTCCCGTGGTCCATCACCTGCAAGAGGATGTTGAACAGATCCGGATGCGCTTTCTCGATTTCGTCGAGCAGCAGCACGCAGTGCGGATGCTGGTCGACACCGTCGGTCAGCAAGCCGCCCTGATCGAAGCCCACATATCCCGGCGGCGCGCCGATCAGCCGGCTAACCGAGTGCCGCTCCATGTACTCCGACATATCGAAGCGCAAAAGCTCCACACCCATGATCTTGGAAAGCTGCCGCGCCACTTCCGTCTTACCGACGCCGGTCGGCCCCGAGAACAGATAGCACCCAATCGGCTTCTCCGGATCGCGCAAGCCCGCCCGCGCCATCTTGATCGCGGCCGACAACTGCTTGATCGCCTCGTCCTGCCCGAAAACGACGTGCTTCATGTTCATTTCGAGATCGCGCAGCGACTCCGCGTCATTCTTCGACACGGTCTTAGGCGGAATGCGCGCCATCTTGGCGATGACCGCCTCGATCTCTTCGATGCCGATCACTTTCTTGCGCTTGCCCTCCGGCAGCAGCATTTGCGACGCGCCCGTCTCGTCGATCACGTCGATCGCCTTGTCGGGCAGCTTGCGGTCGTTGATGTACTTCGCACTAAGCTCGACCGCGGCCTTGATGGCGTCGCCGGTGTAGCGGATCTTGTGATAGGTCTCGAAATAGGGCTTCAGCCCCTTCAAGATCTTAATCGCGTCCGGAATCGACGGCTCGCCCACATCGATCTTCTGGAACCGGCGCGCCAACGCCCGGTCCTTCTCGAAGTGCTGGCGGAACTCCTTATACGTCGTCGATCCCATGCACCTGAGCGTGCCCGACTGCAGCGCCGGCTTGAGCAGGTTGGAGGCGTCCATAGCCCCGCCGCTTGTCGCACCGGCGCCGATGACGGTGTGAATTTCGTCGATGAACAGGATCGCGCCCTTGAAGTGCTCTAGCTCCTTCACGACGTTCTTCAGCCGCTCTTCGAAGTCACCGCGATAGCGCGTGCCTGCGATCAGCGCGCCCATATCCAGCGCGAAAATCGTGCAGTCTTTCAGAACGTCCGGCACTTCGCCTTGAACGATCTTGCGCGCAAGACCCTCCGCGATCGCCGTCTTGCCGACGCCGGGATCGCCCACGAGCAGCGGGTTGTTCTTCTGCCGGCGGCAGAGAATCTGGATCGTCCGCTCGACCTCAAGTTCGCGCCCGATCAGAGGATCGATCTTACCGGCCCGCGACTTGTTGTTGAGGTTGATGCAGTAAGCCTCTAGCGCCTCGGTCCCCTGTTTGACCGTTTTCTCGCCGTCTTCGCCCTCTTCGTCCGCACCGCGCACAGGCCGCGACTCCGTTGCACCCGCGCGCTTCGCAATACCGTGGCTGATGTAGCTCACCGCATCGTAGCGCGACATGTTCTGTTCTTGCAGGAAGTAGGCGGCGTGGCTTTCGCGCTCGGCGAAGATGGCAACCAGGATGTTCGCGCCCGTCACTTCCTCGCGGCCCGACGACTGTACGTGAATGACCGCACGCTGCACGACGCGCTGGAATCCCGCGGTCGGCTTCGCATCTTCGCCGTCGTCGACGACAAGCGTCGCGAGATCGGTATCGACATAGGTCGAAAGCGTGCGCCGCAGCGCGTCGACATCGACGTTGCACGCCCGCATGACCGCGGCTGCGTCCTGATCGTCGATCAACGCCAGCAGCAGATGCTCCAGCGTCGCGTACTCGTGATTGCGCTCGTTCGCGAGCGCCATCGCACGGTGGAGTGTGTTCTGCAGAGACTTCGAGAAACTCGCCACTAACGTTCGCCTTTCTTAAGACCCCTCCGACGCCCCTCAACTACCTTCAGTCTATCACTCTTTCTCCAGTGTGCACTGCAATGGGTGCTGGTGCCGCCTGGCAAAGTCGATCACTTGTGCGACTTTGGTTTCCGCGACCTCGTACGTATAGACGCCGCAAATCCCGACCCCCTGCTGGTGAACCTGCAGCATGATGCGCTCGGCGTCCGACCGCCCCTTGTTGAAGAAGCGCTCCAGCACGTGCACGACGAACTCCATCGGCGTGTAATCGTCGTTCAGCATCAAAACCTTGTAGAGGCTCGGACGCTTCGTCTTTGGCCGTACTTTCGTGACCAAGCCGGTGGAGGGCCCCTGCCCGTCGCGGTCACCGTTCTGTTTCGTCATACCCGTCGCTTGCAGTCGTCAAATACCGATGAGGGCATTAGATATGATCGGCGGGGGCGATGAAAAGCGCCCAGAAAGGGCATATCCCTGCGTTTTTCAGCGGGCAGCCGGCTTGACGGCAGCGTCAACCAGCTTCAGCCAACGCAGACTGCGCGCACGGTTAACCCCTAGGTCGGACCGCCCGTAGACCGAACGCGAGTAAAGGGCGAGCGTGGATCTGCCCTTGCCGCTCGCAAGAAACTGCACCGACACGAGATCCGGAAAACCGAACAACGCGGAACGCACGACGAAGTCGTCATAGAGTTCCGGCTCGTCGGCCAAGGTATGCGACACGCGCGGCTGCGCGATGACCACGCTCAGGAAGGCCTGGCGTAGCTTCCCGGGGCTTACCTCGAACACCGGCGGCGCCCGATCCACCTTGGCCTTGCAAAGCCCCTCTGGTGCCATCAGGAACGTGTTCGGAGAAGACGGGCGCGTCAGCGACCCAAAATCGACGCGATGCAGTGACATAGCACGAAACGCAGCATGCCCCGGCGCCAAACGCAAGCGGGGCCGAAGGCAAACCGCCTTCGGCCCCGCTGCAATCGAGGAATTCTAGGCTTTATTCAGCCGCGCGGCCGAACGGCGTCGCTTCGCGAACGTCGCGCACGACTTCGTTGAGGCGCGTGCTGAAAGGCTCGGAGGCCTTCTTCGCGGCGTCCATGAAGAGGTCGTTCGCCTTTGTCGCCTGCGCGATATATGCGTCGAGCGAAGACTTCGCGTAGTCCGTCTGGACTTCCCACGCTTCGTGCACGCTCTTGGCGCTCGCAATGGCCTTGAACGCGGCCACGCCGTCTTCCATTTGCTGCTTGCCGAACGCAAACCAATCGCTGTTGATGCGCTCGAACACCTTCGTCATCGTGGCCGCCGACTGCATCCACGTCTCGACGCCGTCCTTGCCGAACCCGGCAAAACGCTCATAGGCCTTCGTCATCGACTCCACACCGTGCTTCATCGCTTCGTTTCCGTTCTTCATGACCTGCTCCACCGATTCGGTGCCAAATTTCGCCTTCGCCATCGCTTTGATCCTTTTCGACCCGTCGAGGATGGTTAACTCGCCGACGGATTCATCGCAGCTGTGACTGTTCTGCCAACGCCATGCTGCACTGCAACATTGCGAAATATGTACAGCCCTGACGGAGTTGTCAAGGCAAAATTGTGCAGTGCACAATGAAGAAAAGCGAGCATCACAAACAGCGTTAACCAAACGTAAATGCCCTCGGCCGAAGCTCTAGGGTAGCGAATCTGGCCAGCGGCGCTCACAGATTCGAGCGATCGCGGATCCCGGAAGTTCGGTGGTGCTGCGCATGTTTACACTTTTCAAGCCCGAAAAATCTGACAGACTCGGCAAGTTCGTGTCGTGTCGGGGGAGAAGCGGTCCCATGCCTGGTCTGCTTCTTGCTGACGCGTCCGCTGTGGCGTTTGACCTTTAGTAGCAGGCTCAATTCATGGTTCGGCGCGGTCAGCTGTGGAAGTATTTCTTAACGGTGCTCATGCTGTTGGTGGTTGCGTCCATCACAGCGGACACGGCCGATGCTGCGCGTAAGCGCAAGAAGGCCAAGCGCAACCATCGCCCCGCAGTCGTTCTGCCCTACGTCGAGAAGTTTGCCGCGATCGTCATCGAGGCCAACACCGGCCGTGTGCTCTACGAGCGCATGTCGAACGAAACGCGCTACCCGGCATCGCTGACGAAGATGATGACGCTCTACCTGCTGTTCGAGCAGGTGCAAAAGGGCAACCTCACGCTGTCGACGCCGATGACGACATCGTCGTACGCCGCATCGCAAGACCCCACGAAACTGGGCCTCGATCCCGGCGAACAAATCACCGTCGAGGATGCCATCAAGGCGCTGGTCGTGCGCTCGGCCAACGACGTCGCCGTTGTCGCCGCCGAACACCTCGGCGGCAGCGAATGGACCTTCGCAACGCGCATGACGCAGAAGGCGCGCGAATTGGGCATGGCGCGCACAACCTTCGTCAACGCGTCGGGCCTGCCGGACGAGAACCAGCAATCGACCGCATCCGATCTCGTGATTTTGAGCCGTAGGCTCGTCACCGACTTCCCGCAATTCTATCCGTACTTCCGGCTGCAAAGCTTCTACTGGGGCGGCCGCAGCTTCGAAGGCCACAACAACCTGATGAAGTTCTTCGACGGCGCCGATGGCATGAAGACCGGCTACACGCGCATGTCGGGTTTCAACCTCGCAAGCTCTGCCACCCGCCAGGGCACGCGCCTAATCGCCGTCGTCATGGGCGGCCGCTCCGCCCGCGACCGCGACATCCAAACGGCTGAACTCCTCGAAAGCGAATTCACGAAGCTGGGCCTTGGGCGTCCGGCGCCTGTCATCATGGCGATGTCGCCGCTCGTCCTCGACGATGAAGAAGCGGCGGCCGAAGCGGAAGAGCAGAGCGCCGCAGCCTTCCGCCCCGACGCGACACCGAATGTCGTTGCGGCCGCGCCCGCCCCGCAGCAACCCACAACGCCCCCGGCAGCCGGTGGCGCGCCGGTGATGGCGTCGATCCCCTCGAGCGCCCGCGAAGTCGGTCAAGGCGACACAGCCGACCAAATCCGCTCGGCCCCCGTCACGCACACCGGCCATTGGGGCATCCAAGTGGGTGCGCACTCGACACGCGAAAAAGCCGAAACACAGCTGCAAGAGGTGACAGCCCAGCAGCGCGACATCATCGGCGGCGCGCGTAGCGCGATCGTCCAACTCGATGTCCGCGGCGAAACATTCTACCGCGTACGCTTCGGTGCCTTCACGCCGGCGAAGGCGGAATCGCTCTGCAAGCAACTTCAGAAGCGCGGCACGTCGTGCCTCGTCGTCACCGACGGCGCATGGGACCAAGCGAACGCCCGCGCAAGCCTGCCGATCGCCGTTCGCTAGTTAGCCGGCCTGAGCCAATCGTGAGAGCTGCGGCAGTCGCAGTGCGGCGAGCAACGCCCGCACCTCGGCTCGGGCCGCGATCTGCCCCATCGTGATCCCCTTAGTCTTGCCTTCGATCAGATCGAGCACGGTCAAGCCCTTGGGAAACAGCTCGCGGTAGATCACCCGCTCCGTAAGCCCCGGCGCCAGCCGGAACCCGATGCGCTGCGAAAGCTTCATCAACGCCTCGTTCACCCGACGCTGATTGCGCGTCTCGATGCTCGACATTCGATTGCGCACGACAAGCCAGTCGATGGTCCGGCGCTTCTCGATCATGTGCCGTTTGCGGCTCTCCCACACGAACTCTGCGTAAACCGACGGCGCCTTGGCCTCATAGGTCTCCGGATCCACACCGGCCAGCAGATCGAAATCGACAAAACTGTCGTTCATCGGCGTCACGATAATCGAAGCGCTCGCATGCGCTGCCCGCCCGAGCGCCGTATCGGCACCCGGACAATCGACGACGATCAGATCGCACTCCGCCGAAAGCTCCACCACCGCCGCCGCCAGACGGCGCGCATCCTCGCCCTCCGCCAACGACTTCGTCTCGCGCTCCGACACATGCACCGGCGCAATTTTCGGAAGCGGATAGCCTCGCCCCGATCGTTCAGCCCACCGCGCTCTATTCTCGAAAAAATGCGAAAAGCTCTTCTGTCGGTGGTCGAGATCGATCCCACCCACGCGCAACCCCGCCGCCATCGCACCGGCAACGAGATGAATGGCGACGGTCGTCTTCCCCGACCCGCCCTTCTCGTTGCCGACGACGACCAATGGAGCCGGAAGACCGGCCATAAAAACCCTCACTCACGGCGCTGATTCGCCGAGCGAGAGCAAGCTAGCATTCCCCCCCGCAGCCGTCGTGTTCGTGCACGCTGTCCGCTCGACTGCAAAAC
>CAZYGK010000018.1:35692-41428 GCA_964647355.1 uncultured Flavobacteriaceae bacterium
AGCTTCATCGGGTCGCCGATCTTGAGCTCCGCCATCGCCCCGCCGAGCAGCTTCAACACCTTCGACGCGATGTCCGACTGCAGAAACAACACGCGCAGCGCCGAACACCGCTGCCCCGCGCTGTCGAACGCCGATGTCACGGCGTCGCGCACCAACTGCTCCGGTAGCGCGGTGGAATCCGCGATCATCGCATTGAGGCCGCCCGTCTCCGCAATGAACGGCGGGATCGGCCCGCGGCGCTCCGCAAGCGACAGATTGATCAGCCGCGCCGTATCCGTGCCCCCCGTGAACGCCACGCCAGCCACCTGCGCATCGCGCGTCAACGCTCCGCCGATCTCGGCACCGTCGCCCGGCAGCAGATGCAGCACATCCGCCGGCACACCGGCCTCGTGCAATAGCCGCATCGCCGCAAACGCCGTCAGCGGCGTCTGCTCCGCGGGCTTCGCGACAACCGTGTTGCCGGCCGCCAACGCCCCCGCAATTTGCCCGGTGAAGATCGCCACCGGAAAGTTCCAGGGCGAGATGCACGCAAAAACACCGCGACCATGCAGCGAGAGTTCGTTCCGCTCGCCCGTAGGCCCCGGCAACACCTTCGGTGCCGAAAACTCATCCCGCGCCAAGTTCGCGTAGTACCGCAAAAAGTCGATCGCTTCGCGCACATCGGCAAGACCGTTCGCAATCGTCTTGCCGGCCTCGCGCACGCAAAGCCCGATCAGCAGCGCCGCATCGCGCTCGAACAGATCGGCCGCTTTTGACAGAATCTCAGCTCGCTTCGTGCCACCCTGCGCATCCCACGCGAACTGCGCCGCGCGCGCCTGAGCGACCGCGTGCGCAGCGAACGCCGGTGTCGCATCCACAACGGTGCCGATCCGCCGCGAGCGCAAGCTTGGGTCGAACACGTCGCGAACTTTCCCGTCTTTGAGCTCACCGCCGACAATCGGGCGCGCATCAAGCGGGTGCGCCACCGCCTCGCCGATTGCCTTCAACAGCGGCTCGGCCTTCGCCGGGTCGCTCAAGAGAACGCCGTGCGAGTTCTTGCGGTCGCCGAACAGATCTGCCGGCAACGGAATACGCGGATGCGATTTTGTGGGCATGGCTTCGACTTGTGTGACGGGGTCGGCGATGATGGCCTCGATCGGCGCCTCATCGTCGGCCAAACGATTGACGAACGAAGTGTTGGCGCCGTTCTCCAGCAATCGGCGCACGAGATAGGCGAGCAAATCTTCATGCGCCCCGACCGGCGCATATATGCGGCATTGCACGCCGAGCTTATCGCCGCCGACCGCTTCGTCGTACAGCTCTTCGCCCATGCCGTGCAGCCGCTGAAACTCATAGTCCTCGCGATTGCCGGCAAGCGTCTTCACGGCAGCCAGCGTATGCGCGTTGTGCGTCGCGAACATCGGAAAGAACGCTTCGCGATCCGCCAGCATCTGCCGGGCGCAGGCAAGATACGACACATCGGTCGAGGCCTTGCGGGTGAACACTGGATAGCCGTCGATACCCAGTTCCTGCGCCCGCTTGATCTCGCTGTCCCAATACGCGCCCTTGACGAGCCGCACCGGCAACCGCCGCTTATGCTGCCGGGCAACCGCCGCAAGCCACGCGAGCGCCGCAGGCGCGCGCTTCTGGTACGCCTGCACCGCGAGCCCCAACCCATCCCAGCCGCGCAACTCCGCCCGGCCGCAAAGCGCCTCGAAAACATCGAGCTGCAGCTCCAATCGGTCGGCTTCTTCCGCATCGATGGTGAAGCCGATCCCCGCATCCTTCGCCGCCACGCAGAGCGGCACCAAGCGCGGCAACAACTCCTTCTGCACCCGACCCCGTTTCACCTGCTCCAGCCGCGGGTGAATGGCCGAGAGCTTCACCGAGATCGAATTGCGGGTGAAGATATCGCCCTTGCGCGAACCCTCGTATTTCGCGATCGCCGCGATCGCGTCCGCATACGCATGCGCATAGCGTTCCGCATCGTCATGCGTCATCGCCGCTTCGCCGAGCATGTCGAACGAGAAGCGGAACCCGCGCTTGGATTCGTCCGCCCCGCGCTTGAATGCCTCTTCGATCGTGCGCCCGAGAACGAACTGCCCGCCCATGATGCGCATCGCGGTCAGCATCGCCTGCCGGATCACGGGCTCGCCGGAGCGCTGCACCAGCCGCCCGAAGATCGTCGACCAGTCGCGCTCGCCGCCGTCGAGCTTCACGACATGGCCCGTCAGCATCAGCGCGAACGTCGACGCATTCACGAACAGCGACGACGACTGCCCCAGATGCTTGTTCCAGTTCGCCGAGCCGATCTTGTCCTTGATCAGCTTGTCCTGCGTCTCGGCATCCGGCACCCGCAACAGCGCCTCGGCGAGGCACATCAAGACGACGCCCTCTTCCGTCGACAGCGCATACTCTTGCAGGAACGCATCGAGCCCGCCGCGCTTGCGCTGCGCCCGCACGCGGCCTACCAACTCGCGGGCAAGCCGCTCAGTCGCCTCGGCCTCTGCCACGCTCAACCGAGCGCGCGGCAGCAGCGCGTTCACAACTTCGGTTTCGTCGGCCAAATAGAGCCGCGCCATCTCGGCGCGCGCAGGATGCTCCCTCATGGGGGCGGACAATCCTACGACCGAGGGGGCCGGCGCAAGGTGCCTTTAGCGCCGATACTGGATCGTCGGCGAACCCTTGAAGTCTCCGCGGCAATACTCCCGGTAGCCGCACTTCTCGGCGACCCGAATCGACGCCGCATTGTCCGGGCTGATGATGCAGGTCGTGGTTTTGCCGCCAAAGTGCGTGTCGCCCCAGCCGAGCGCGGCCAGCACCGCCTCCGTGGCGATGCCGCGCCCGTGCGCTTCCGCCGCAAAAGCCCACCCGCTCTCCGGCATTCCGTCGAGCGACGGCAGTATATCGCGTTTCCAGTCGGCGAAGCCGACATCGCCGATGTGCCGCCCCTCCCCCTTCACCTCCACGGCCCAATAGCCGTAGCCAAGCAGGATCCAGTGCCCCACATAGCGCGTCAGCCGCGCCCAGCTCTCCTCGCGCGTCGACGCACGTCCGCCGATAAAGCGCGTCACCATCGGATCGGCCCACATCGCAGCGACAGTTGCGAAGTCCTCCAGCCGGTGCCCGCGCAGCAACAACCGCTCCGTTTCGATCACAGGTACGTTCATCATCGCCTCACCGTCGCGCCTTCGGATACATGACTTCGAGCGGCCCGCGCCGCGTCTGGCGCGTCAAGAACACGATTGTGGTTGCACGCCGCTTCGAGTGGCCCGCGACGACCTCCATGGCGATCGCCAAATCCTCGATCCCGTCGCGATCGAAATCGCCGCGCGCAACCGGATTGAGCGCGAGGTCGACGGACCGCCACGTCACTTCCATCATGCCGATCTTTCGGTCGCGAATGACGAGTTCACCCGCCTTCGACAGTCCCCCAACCGTCGCACCGGGCAGAGGCAGCGGCCCCTTTATTCCCGCCTGTTCGAGCAGCCGCGCCGGCACGCGATCAGCCCTCAAAAGATCCTTGCCTTGCGGAGCTAGAAAGACCTTCCGCGCAGGCGCTCCGAACTTCAGCTGGTCGAGGGTCAGGCACGTACGCTCGTAGAGCGCCTCGCGCCCGCGATCGGTCGCGCGCATGGGCGCACGGCTGAGCGTGACCGTGCGCAACCATTTGCGGCACGTCGAAACCGTCACCTTGTTTCTTGCGCCCCCTTCGGCCCGCATCGTGAGAGGCGCAGGTCTACGATCCCAATCGACGACGGCAAGGTTTGAGAGCCGCTTGCGCTCTTTTTCGCCGTTGACGCAAGCGTTGTCGCTAACGCCGGCAAGAAGCACCGGCCCAATGAAGCAGACGGGCCGCTGGGCGTCCGCTTGCCCGACCCCGCCACCAACAAGCCAAGCCGCGGCTGCAACCGCCGCCAACATCAGTAGGCGAAGCCCAACTTCGAACACGGGCAGCGTCATCGCCAAATCCTTACCGCTCTGCCATAACGGGCGGCTCGCCATGGAAGGATACACACGATGCAGAGCTTCGACGCAATCGCCGCCGCAACCGTCAACAAAGCTCCGCACCTGGAACCCGCTTTCGAACATCCCGGCCAAATCAAGGAAGCCGCAAGCCGCCTCGCCGCCCACAAATCCCGCCGCAAGAAGCGCCCGAACATCCTGATCTTCCTCATGGACGACGTCGGCTGGGGCGACTTCGGCTGCTATGGCGGCGGCGTCGCCGTCGGCGCGCCGACCCCCAACTTCGACAAGATCGCCCGCAACGGCTTGCAGCTGACGTCGTGCTACTCCGAGCCCAGCTGCTCTCCCTCCCGCGCGACGCTCCTGACCGGTCGCGTCCCGAACCGCCACGGGCTCCACCGCCCGCCGATGTACGGCGAAGCAGGCGGCCTACAGGGCGAAGTCACGCTTCCGGAACTGCTCGCGGCTTCAGGCTACTCCACCCAAGCCGTCGGCAAATGGCACGTCGGCGAGAACGCGGCCTCGCAACCGCAAAACGTCGGCTTCGACGATTTCTACGGCTTCCTCTCGGTCTCGGACATGTATTCCGAATGGCGCGACCCGCACTACTTCCCGGAGATCGTCTACTCCGACGCCCGCACGAAGTGGGTTGAGAACATGCCGTTCAACCGCTGTTTCGTGCACGCCAAGCGCGGCCAAGAAGCGACGAACGTCGAAGAGGTCACGATCCCGGTCCTCTCGCTGCTCGACGAAAAATGGTGTCAGTACTCCACCGACTTCATCCAGCGCATGGCGAACAAGGACCAGCCCTGGCTGCTCTACCACTGCACGCGCGGCGCCCATTTCGACAACTACCCGCATGAAGAGTTCCTCGGGAAGTCGCCCGCACGTCACCCCTACAAGGACACGATCCTTGAGATGGACGCCATCATCGGCCGCCTCGTCGAAACCCTCCGCGCGACCGGTCAACTCGAAGACACGCTCATCTTCATCTCCTCCGACAACGGCCCGCACATGGAAACGTGGCCCGACAGCGCGTTCACCCCGTTCCGCTGCGCCAAGGGCTCGACCTGGGAAGGCGGCGTGCGCGTACCGGGCCTCATGATGTGGCAAGGAACGATCGAAGCAGGCCAGCAAAGCGACGGCATCTTCGACTTCAACGACATCATGCCGACGGCCTTGGGCCTCGCCGGCGAGAGCGAACGCCTGCCCAAAGACCGCTACATCGACGGCGTCGATCAAACGTCGTTCTTGCTTACGCCGGACGGCCACTCGAACCGCAAGTTCCATTACTACTGGCTGCAGAGCAATTTTTCGGCCCTACGCTGCGGCGAATATAAAATGGTCCTGACGGGCACCAGCGACGACGGCGAGGGCCACGCCGGCCCCGGCGGCTTTACCGGCGTATTGGAGCGCTACGCCTATGCGCGTCTCTATAACCTCTGGCTCGACCCGAAGGAGACGCACAACTACATGACGCGAAAACTAACCTACGTTGACGTCTTCCAAGCCGGCATCCGCGGCCACCTCGGCACGTTCAAACGCTTCCCGCCGAAGAAAGTGTTGGGGCAACCCGCGAAATAAGGTGGAGCTGCTAAAGCAATCCCAACTCCGCCAACTCGCGCCGCAGCTTGTCTGGCATCGCCTTCCCAGCCTTGCCGACATCCGGCGGTGCATCCTTGGCGTCGAGATAGCGCCACCCTTGGAATGCCCGCCTGGGCCGCGGGGCGACCAGAATCAGATCCTTCCCATAGACAAGGTGGCAGCGCCCCACACCTTCCTTGTCCACGA
>CAZYGK010000019.1:0-41291 GCA_964647355.1 uncultured Flavobacteriaceae bacterium
GAAGAGATCGACGCCCATTGGCACCGCATCAAGGCCGAACTGGAGGCCGGTATGCAAACATCAACCCCAAAGCGTCGCTCCAAGACCCGCTACCCTGGCAACCGCACCTTGTAGCGAACGACCACTCTCGCAGCATGATGTTTGATTACGGCCGCGGGGCGTGGAAATCTGCCCGCGGCGAAGCAAACTGGGTGCGATTCCGGTGCTGACGAAGGACAAGGTCGAAGCACTGGCACCCGACAAGCCGTCGCTCGACGCAGCGCACAAGCTCATGAAGCCATCGGGTTGGCCGCTGCTCGCTACAGACGCGCAAAAGACGCTTGCCTGGGGCGAATGCCAAGGTTCCGGTGCGACGCCATACCGTGTGAACGTCTCTCTTGCCGATGTCGGGTACAAGTGCAGCTGCCCCAGTAGGAAATTCCCCTGCAAGCACGTGCTCGCGATCCTCCTGATCAACATCGACCAACCGGCCAAGTTCACCGAAGCCGAGCCGCCCGATTGGGTGCGTGACTGGCTCGCCCGCCGCCGCAAGACATCCTCGGCCGTCGCGCGCCCCGCAGCCGAAGCCGGCCCGGCACCCGAACCCACCGCAACGACCGAAGATTCAAAGCCCGCTGAAGCCGCCGCGCCACCGCCCGATCCCGCAAAGCTCGAAGCGCAGCGAAAACGCCAGCGCGACGCGCGCGAAGCGAAGATCGCCGACGGCCTCGACGAACTCGATCAATGGCTCAAGGACCAACTGAAAGCGGGCCTCGGTGACTTCGCGCAAGCAAGCGCCGATCGATGCCGCACCGCAGCGCGCCGCCTGTCCGACGCGCAAGCACCGGGCCTCGCCTCGTTCATCGATCAAATCCCCGGCGACCTCTTAAAGCTGCGCCCCGAGCAGCGCGCCGACTTCATCGTTGAGCAACTCGGCCTCGCGCACCTGATGACGCAGGCCTATCGCAAACAAGCGGACTTGCCCGAAGCGTTACGGCACGACATCCGGCGCGCGATCGGCTGGAGCCTCAAGCGCGACGAAGTCCTGGCCGACGCGAATGCACCCCGAAGCACCGGCCGCTGGGTCGTCGTCGGCACGCGCTCGATTCTGCAAGCCGACGCGTTGCGCCGTATCGAAACCTGGCTGATGCGCGCCGACGGCGATGAGGCCGGTCGCTTCGCATCGCTGATCGACTTCGTCCCGGCCTCGATGGGTAACACCGGTTCATCGTTCTACGCAGGCGAAGAGATCGACGCCCAAGTCGTCTACTACCCCTCCGCCATGCCGCTCCGCGCCGTTCTCGCCGAACACAAGCCCGCAGGCACGAAAGCGACACCGCTGAAACAAAAGCGCTCGCTGACGAACGCACTGGATCATTGGGACGACGTGCTGGCCACGCAGCCGTTCCTGCACGAATGGCCCTTAGGCCTGACCAACGTCAGCATCGTGCCCTCGCGCGAGGGTCTTGCCATCGGCGACACGAACGGCAAAGAGATCCTGCCGCTGACGGAAGCCCAAGAAGAAGCCGTCAGCCCGCTGCTCGGCCTTACCGATTTGGAAGCGATCGGCCTCTGGAACGGCCGGACGTTCACACTGATGTTCGCGGAAACGCCGATCGGCCGTTGGGTGGGCCCATGAACGAACCGCTGATCCCAGACGACTTCGAACGCGCAATCACACTTGGCCTCTCGCGCGCGCCGCTGAAGACAGGCGACGACAATGCCCTGGCGACGCTCTCGCTCGCCGCGCAACGAAAGCGCCACCGCCGCCACGCTGGCGCCGGTGCAATACGCGTCCCGACCCGTCTGCACGAAGACCCTCGACCGCTCATGCCCGACGCTGCGCGCAAGCCGTTGACCCGTCTCGGCACCAGCTTGCCCAAAGACGGCTGGCACCAACTGGGAAGCGCGATCTTCGACCGGCTCGATGCCCGCGGCGTGCGGCTGCATCCCTTCGACCTACCAAAGCTCGAAGCATTACTCAGCGCCTGCCCAGATCGCCTCGGAGCGGCGGAGCGGGTTTGGCTGAGCCTGCGCCGTTCCACGGCGGAGGACACGCCCGCCGATACGCCCTCCAACAGCGAAAGCGAATGGACGCTACTCCCCAAAGCGCAGAAGGCCGCCGCAATCCGCCAACTGCGAAGCAAAGACGCCGACTTGGCACGAGGCTGGGTCGAACGCCATGCGGCCACCGCCCCCGCCGACGTCCGCGCGGCGTTGGTCGAAGCGCTTGAAGTCGGTCTGAGCCTCACCGACGCACCGCTGCTCGAACGCCTCGCAAAGGAAGACCGCGCCGCGAGCGTGCGCGAAGCCGCACTCGAGCATTTGAGCGCGACCCGCGGCACGGAAGCCTACGAAGCCAAACTCGCAAAAGCCATCACTGTCATCGAAGCGGGCAAAACGCTGCTCGGGCGCCGCACAGTCAAACTGAACGCGGCAGAGTTGAACAAGCTACTGGAGCTTCCGGCGAATGCGCCGACCGGCACGCGCGCCTTAGCAGCCACCGAAAAGCTTCACCGCATGTTCAAGCACCTCGCCTTCAGCGATGTCGCGCGCGCTCTCTCCATGGCTCCAGCCGACCTCGCCGGCGCACTCGCCGCCGACGATGGCCTCGCAGCCCCCTTAGCCGTTGCGGGCCTCACCGAGGGCGACGCTGCGGTCGCCGGAAAGCTTGCCCCGCATCTTGCGAAAATGAGCTTGCACGAACTCGTATCGAAGTTCGGCCAACGATTGCTCAATCTTCCACCCGCCGACCGCGCCAACATCCTCGAGACCCTGGCCCCGAACATCCTGCAGTGGCGCTGGGCCTTCGAGTTGCAATGGCTCGGCCGCATGGCTGGCGGCACCATCAGCGACAAGCTCGCGCGCAAACTCTTGTCCGGCGGCGTCTGGAAAGCCGCCGAAGCGCCGTCGGTCGACGCCACCACCTACGCTGCCTTCGCCTCGATCATGCCGCCCGGACGCGACGCGGACTTCGCCGCCGCGATCGCCGACCTACCCCGCAAGGAAACGGCCGCCGCCTACGAGCTTATCGCCTTCAACACCGCTCTTAAGGAATCCGCCACATGAGCAAAGACCTCGTCCGCCAACCGGTCGAAGTGGAGTTCAAACAAGAACTCGACGCGCTGCTCAAAGCGGACAAGCGCCCGAAACCGCCAGGCTGGTTGATGTCGCCGCAGAGCGTTGTGACCTATCTCATGGGCGGCAAAGTCGGCAGCACAGAGATCTCGCCGAAATACATCGGCAACAAGCGCCTCATCGAAACCGCGGTCGCAACACTCGCAACCGACCGGGCCCTGCTGCTGCTCGGCGTGCCCGGCACCGCGAAATCGTGGGTCTCGGAACACATCGCCGCCGCGATCGCGGGCTCCAGCCAACTCTTGATCCAATGCACCGCGGGCACCGACGAGACGCAAATTCGCTACGGTTGGAACTACGCTCAACTGCTCGCGAAAGGTCCATCGAAAGACGCGATCGTTCCCACGCCGCTGATGCGCGGCATGCGGGACGGCAAGCTCGTGCGCTTCGAAGAATTGACGCGCATGGGCTCCGACGTTCAGGACACGCTGATCACCGTGTTGTCCGAGAAGGTCTTGCCAATCCCCGAACTCGACGACTTGGTCGCAGCCAAGCGCGGCTTCAACATCATCGCGACCGCCAACAATCGCGACAAAGGCGTGAACGAACTCTCGGCTGCTTTAAAGCGCCGCTTCAATGTGGTGGTTCTGCCGCTGCCGCCGACCGTCGAAGAAGAAGCGGCCATCGTCACCAAGCGCGTCGGCGAAATCGGCCAAAGCCTGCAGCTGCCACCGATCCCCTCCGCCGAAGCCGAAATCAAACGCGTCGTCACGATCTTCCGCGAGCTGCGCGAAGGCGAAACGCTGAACGGCAAGCTGAAGCTCAAAACACCGTCCGGCTCGCTCTCCACCGCTGAGGCGATCGGCGTCACGATCGGCGCCTGGGCGGAGGCTGGCCATTTCGGCGCCGGCGCCATCGACGCGACCACGCTCGCCGCAAACCTCGTCGGCGCTATCGTCAAGGACCCCGTCCAAGACCAAACGGTCCTGCGCGAATATCTCGAAACCGTCGTGCGCGAACGCAAAGAGTGGTCCGACCTCTACAGCGCCATCCGCGAGGTCGTCTAACGTGCCAGGCGAGCTGCACGTCTTCGGCATCCGTCATCACGGACCGGGCTCGGCGTTCAGCCTGGAGCGCGCGCTCGACGCGCTCGACCCTGCCGTGGTGCTGATCGAAGGCCCGCCCGAAGCCGACGACCTACTCAAGCACGTCGCCGACACCGCGATGCGCCCGCCCGTGGCACTCCTCGTCTACGCAACGGACGACCCCGCAAACGCCAGCTTCTACCCGTTCGCCGAATTCTCGCCCGAGTGGCGCGCCGCACTATGGGCGCTGAAGCGCAACCGCCCCGTTCGCTTCATCGACCTCCCCGCAGAACACACACTCGCCCGCCGCAAACCGGCAGCCAAGCCTGACGAAACCGAAGAGAACACCGAGGAACCGCACGAGGAAGAGGCGCCAGTCGAAGAGGTCGATGAGATCGAACGCGATCCCCTAACCGCGCTTGCCCGCGCCGCAGGTCGCGACGACGGCGAAAGCTGGTGGAACGACCTGATCGAAGAAGCCGACGGCACAAACTCCGTCTTCGCCGCCATCGAAGGCGCGATGGCCGTGCTCCGCGAAAAGGTCCCACGACGCCACGACCATGACTGGAACGAAAATCGCGAGGCTCACATGCGCCTCGCCATCGCCGAAGCCGTGAAAAGCACGAACGGCAAGATCGCCGCCGTCGTCGGCGCCTGGCACGCGCCCGCATTGACCGCAAAACGTAGCGCCACCGAAGATCGCGCGAAACTCAAAGGCTTGGCGAAAGTCAAGACCTCCGCCACCTGGGCGCCGTGGAGCGAACCGCGGCTCGCGGCAGCGAGCGGCTACGGCGCCGGCGTGATCTCACCGCGCTGGTATCGCCACCTCTGGACCGACCTCGTTCAACGCGGAGCCGCCAAGCGCGACGGTCGCCGCCTCGTCGCCCGCTGGCTCACGCAAGCCGCCCACCTTATGCGCGACAATGGCCAACTCGCAGCCCCCGCAAGCGTGATCGACGCCGTGCGCCTCGCCGAAGCGCTCGCGATCCTGCGCGAACGCTCGCTTCCCGGGCTCGTCGAACTGCGAGACGCGTTCCTCACGACATTGGCGCACGGCGAAACAGCCATCTGGCGCCTGATCGAACGACGCCTCGTCATCGGCACCGATGTCGGCGAAATTCCACCCGGCGTTCCGCAAACGCCGCTGCAAGCCGACCTGCAGCAAGAACTCAAACGCCTCCGCCTGAAGCTCGAAGCAACCGACAGCGAAGCATCCCTAGACCTGCGCAGCGATGCCGGCCGCGACAAGTCGTGGCTTTTCCGCCGCCTCCGCCTCATTAACGTCCCCTGGGCCGAGCCGCTCGACGCGGGCCGGAGCCGCGGCACGTTCCGCGAGAAATGGCGACTCCTCTGGCAACCCGAATTCTCCGTGCGCCTCGCCGAAGCACTGATCTGGGGCGCGACCATCGAGCAAGCCGCCGGCAACGCCGTCATCGCGCGCATCAACGCGACGTCCGATCTCCCCATCGTCGCCGAAGCCGTACGAGAATGTCTGTTCGCGGGCCTTCGCACCACAGCCGACGCGGCCCTCGTCCGTCTCCAGCAAACGGCCGCGACATCGAACAACGTCGGCCAGTTGATGGAAGCGGCCGCCCCCCTTGCGGAGACACTGCGCTATGGTGACGCGCGCGAGATGCCGCAAGACGACCTGCGCCGCCTGCTGGTCGGCATGGGCGAGACCGTGTGCGCCAACCTCAAATATGCCTGCCGCAACCTCGACGCGGAAGCAGCAAGCCACCTCGCACGCCAGGTCGGCGAGTTCAACCGCGCAACCGGCCTGCTCGAGGAAGAAACGCTTACCGCCGATTGGCGCGCGACCCTCGGCGAAGTCGCAAACGACAACAACACCACCCCGATGCTTGGCGGCACCGCCGTGCGTCTGCTCTACGACGCCAACGTGCTCGACGCCGAAGCCGCGGAGCGCCACCTCGCCCGCGCCCTCTCGCCCTCCGTGCCGTCGGCGGCGGCAGGCGACTGGCTCGACGGCTTCCTCTCCGGCGGCGGAAATGTCTTGCTGCACGATCACGCGCTGCGGAACGCCGTCGATCGCTGGCTCACAGAACTGAGCGAAGACGCGTTCACGAACCTGCTCCCGATGCTGCGCCGCGCATTCTCGGGCTTCGACGCCATGGAACGCCGCCGCCTGCTCGACGAAGTGCGCACACCGAGCGACGGCACCAAGCCGGCCGAAGCCGCACACGACGACGCACCGGGCTTCGAAAAATCCTTGCCCCTCCTCAAACAGATCCTGGGCCTCACATGAACGAACGCTTACGCCGCTGGCGCTTGGCGCTCGGCGGAGAACAAGAAGAAGGCGGTTTGAGCGAGCGCGACCAGCGCCTCGATCGCGCGCTCGCCATGCTCTACGACACGCCCTCGCAAAGTCCGGGCGGCGGCAAGAAAGGCGGGCTCGGCGCATCCGCCCCGCGCGTCGCGCGCTGGCTCGGCGACATCCGCGAATTCTTCCAATCCTCTGTCGTGCAAGTGATCCAGAAGGACGCCTTCACCCGCCTCGGCCTGAAGCAAATGCTGCTTGAGCCCGAATTCCTCGCCGCCGCCGAAGCCGACGTACACCTCGTCGCCGACCTCGTCGCGCTCCGCAACGTCATGCCGAACAAGACGAAGGCCATAGCGCGCCAAGTCATCGAGAAGGTCGTGCGCGAGCTCATGGCCAAGCTCGAGAAGAAGACGGCGGAGACGATCCGCGGGGCCATCCGCAACGGCCCGCGCACCAGCCGCCCGCGCTTCGTCGACATCGACTGGGACCGCACGATCCGCGCCAACCTGAAACACTGGCAGCCCGAACATTCCTCGCTCGCACCCGAGCGCCTGATCGGCCGCTCCCGCAAATCGCAGCGCGCAAACCTGCACCGCATTATCCTCTGCGTGGACCAGTCGGGCTCTATGGCAACGTCCGTCGTTTACGCCTCGATCTTTTCAGCCGTCCTCGCCTCGCTCCCCGCGATCTCGACCAAGCTCGTCGTCTTCGACACCGTCGTGCTCGACCTCACCGAACAATTAGCCGACCCCGTCGAAGTGCTGTTCGGCGTCCAGCTCGGCGGCGGCACCGACATCAACCAAGCGCTCGCCTATTGCGAACGCTACGTCGAGGAACCGCACAAGACGCACGTGATCCTGATCTCCGACCTCTTCGAAGGCGGCGACGCCGAACGCATGCTCGCCCGCGCCCAAGCATTGGTCTCATCCGGCGTCAACGTGGTCGCACTCCTTGCGCTCAGCGACGACGGCCGCCCCGGCTACGACACAAAGCACGCGGGCGCCTTCGCGGCGATGGGCTGCCCCGTCTTCGCCTGCACCCCAGACCAGTTCCCCGACATGATGGCCGCAGCCCTCAAACGCGAAAACCTGCATAGCTGGGCCGCAGATCGCGACATCGCGCTCGTCCGCCCCGAGGCTTGATCGCGCCCGCCCGCGCCCATAGTTTGCCCCCATGGACATCAAACACAGCGTCATCGACGCGATCGGCAACACGCCGCTGATCCGTCTCAAACGTCTATCGGACATCACGGGATGTGAAATCCTCGGCAAGGCCGAGTTCATGAACCCCGGCCAGTCGGTGAAGGACCGCGCCGCGCTCGGCATCATCCGCGATGCCGAGCGCAACGGCAGGCTGAAACCCGGCGGCACGATCGTCGAAGGCACGGCCGGCAACACCGGCATCGGCCTTGCCATGGTCGGCCGCGCGCTCGGTTATCGCTCGGTGATCGTCATCCCCGACACGCAAAGCCAGGAAAAGAAGGACACTCTCCGCCACATGGGCGCCGAATTGATCGAAGTACCGGCGGTCCCCTACAAAGACCCGAACAACTACGTGAAATACTCCGGCCGCCTCGCCGAGGAACTGAACGCGAAGGAACCGAACGGCGCGATCTGGGCGAACCAGTTCGACAACGTCGCGAACCGCCAGATCCACATCGAAACGACCGGCCCCGAAATCTGGAACCAAACGGATGGCAAGGTCGCTGGCTTCGTCTCGGCGATCGGCACCGGGGGCACGCTGGCAGGTGTCGCAGCTGCGCTGCGGGCCAAAAACCCGAACGTGAAGATCGCGCTCGCCGACCCGCCGGGCGCGGCGCTCTTCAATTACTACAAGCACGGCGAACTGAAAGCTGAAGGCTCCTCGATCACGGAGGGCATCGGCCAAGGCCGCGTCACCGCGAACCTCGAAGGCTTCAAGCCCGACGAAGCATTCCAGATCCCGGACTCCGAATCGATCCCGTTCTGCTTCGAGCTGCTGCGCGACGAAGGCCTTTGCCTCGGCACATCGTCGGCCGTGAACGTGGCGGGCGCCTACCACCTCGCCCGGGCGCTCGGCCGCGGCAACATCATCGTCACGATCCTGTGCGACTACGGCACGCGCTACGCGTCGAAACTCTACAACCCCGCCTTCCTGCGCTCGAAAGGCCTCGGCGTCCCCGAATGGCTGGAGAACAAGAAATGAGCAGCCCCCTCGTCTCGACCCAGTGGCTCGCCGACCATCTGAGCGCACCTGATGTGCGCATCGTCGACGCTTCCTGGTATCTGCCCGACCAAAAGCGTAACGCGAAAGCGGAGTACACCGAAGCGCACATCCCCGGCGCCGTCTACTTCGACCTCGACGACATCGCCGACACCACCTCGCCTTACCCGCACATGCTGCCGCCGCCGGAAAAATTCGCCGCGCGCGTCAGGAAACTGGGTATCGGCGACGGCCACCGTATCGTCGCCTACGACGGGATGGGCTTATTCTCCGCCGCCCGCGCGTGGTGGATGTTTCGCGTCATGGGGCATGAGGAGGTCTTCGTACTCGACGGCGGCTTCCCGAAATGGCGCGCCGAAGGCAGGCCGATCGACGACATGCCGCCTGTGCCGCAGCCTCGCCACTTCACGCCGCGCCCGAACCACCTGATCCTGCGCGACGCAAACCAAGTCCTCGAAAACTTGAAGACCAAGCGCGAGCAGATCGTCGACGCACGCGGCCCGGCCCGCTTTAGCGCAAGCGAACCTGAACCGCGTCCCGGCGTCCGCGGCGGCCACATCCCGGGCGCGAAGAACTTGCCCTATTCGAAGCTTCTAAATCCCGACGGCACGCTCAGAAAGGGCGATGCGCTCGCCGCCGCGTTTCGCGACGCCGGCATCGACGTGACGAAGCCCGTCACGGCGAGCTGCGGTTCCGGCGTCACCGCCGCCGTCGTCGCCCTCGGCCTGAAAGCGCTGGGCGCACCCGACGCCGCCATCTACGACGGCTCGTGGGCCGAGTGGGGCTCGCGCCACGACCTGCCCCTCGAAAAATGACGACGGCGCCGATCCCGATCACGATCACGAAGCTTGAGATGAAGGCGAAGCCGCCCGGCTTGCGCCCGCACCTGCGCCACGATCAGGACAAAGGCCGGGTGATGCTGCTTAAGGTCAAGCAGCCGCCGGTACACTTCTACCGCTATCTCTACGAAACCGTGGGCGGACCCCACATCTGGGTCGAACGTACGCGCATGAGCGACGAGGCGTTGGCCAAGATCGTGCAGGACGAACGGGTCGAGGTCTTTGTCCTCTACTGCGAAGGCGCGCCAGCCGGTTACGCGGAACTCGACTTCCGTAAACCGAACGAGGCCGAGCTCGCGTACTTCGGCCTCATCCACGATTTCATAGGCCTCGGCCTCGGCTCGTTCCTCCTCGCCAGCGCCATCGACGTCGCCTGGAGCAAACCGATCGACCGCCTCTGGGTGCACACGAACACACTCGACCACCCCCGAGCCCTGCCGCTCTATCAGAAGATGGGTTTCGTCCCGTACGCGCAGGAAAAAACGGAGATTGTTCCGCTCTAATTTCCTGGGTACGCCGGCTTCCAGGACAACAGACCGTCGCCTTACTTACTTCGCAGCTTTCGACAACACAGCCGTCGACACGGTCGGTGCACCGTCGAAGGCAGCAAACCAACCGACAAAGACTTTGCCCTGGTCGATTGTCACCATGACCATGCCGTCAACGCACGTGGCGCCGTCCCTGTTCGCCGCTTCCTCGGTATAGATTGCGTAGCCGTTCTTCTCCGTGACCTTCGTCCAAATACCGCTGCAATTCAGTGTCGGATAGTCGGCGACGGCGCTCTTTCCGGCAAAGGTCAGCCTCATCGGATAAGTAGCCTCGGTGTCGACCTCGATCTGGCGCATGTTGCCGGTCCACACACCGGTCATACCAGGCGCCCCGGCAACAGCGGCACCAGACGCACTCAATGCAACCACCGCAACCAATAGCGCACGCATGACAATTACTCCTCTCATCTCAGAATCTGACCCAAAAACTCTTTCGTTCGCGCGCTCTTCGGGTTGTTGAAGAACTCCTCCGGCGGCGCCACTTCGACAATCTCGCCGTGATCCATAAACACGATCCGGTTCGCGACCGTGCGCGCAAAGCCCATTTCATGCGTGACCACCAGCATCGTCATGCCGGTCTCGGCGAGCTCGACCATCGTCTCGAGCACTTCCTTGATCATCTCCGGATCGAGCGCCGACGTCGGCTCGTCGAACAGCATAATCCGCGGCTCCATCGTCAGCGCCCGCGCAATCGCGACACGCTGCTGCTGACCGCCCGACAACTGACCCGGATACTTGTTCGCCTGATCGGGAATGTGCACGCGCTCCAGATACTGCATCGCCAGCTTCTCGGCGTCCTTCTTGGGCATCTTCTTCACCCACATCGGCGCCAGCGTACAGTTCTCAAGCACCGTCAGATGCGGGAACAAATTGAACTGCTGGAACACCATGCCCACGTTCGCACGCACGGCCTCGACCTGCCCCACCTCTTCGCTCAAGGGCACGCCTTCGACGATGATCTTGCCTTCCTGATGCGGCTCCAGCGCGTTGATGCAGCGGATCAACGTCGACTTGCCCGATCCCGACGGCCCGCAAATCACCACACGCTCGCTGCGCGCGACGGTCAGGCTGACGTCTTTCAGCACGTGGAACGACTTGAACCACTTGTTCAAGCTCTGAATTTCGACCGCGTTTGCGCCGTTGCCGCTCACCGCTTCTCCCCCGACGCCAAGACGCCCTCCAAGTGCTTCGAATAGCGCGACATCGAAAAACACATTGCCCAATAAACCGTAGCAACGAACACGTAGCCGGTCAGCGCCGTGTTCGGCGTCGCCCAGTTCGCGTCCGACGTGCCGGCCTGCGCAATCCCGAGCAGATCGAAAAACCCGATAATCGACACCAGCGACGTGTCCTTCAATAGTCCGATGAAGTTGCCCACGATGTTCGGCAGCGACAGACGCAAGGCTTGCGGCAAAATGATAAACGTCATCGACTGCCAATACCCGAGACCCATCGCGGCCGCCGCCTCGTACTGCCCCTTCGGGATCGCCTGCAGGCCGCCACGGATGACCTCAGCCATATAGGCAGACGAGAACAGTGCGACCGCGATCAATGCCGCGAGCAACTTGTTGACGGACACACCCATGAACAGCGGCAACATATTCACCGCCATGAAGAGCACCGTGATCAGCGGAACGCCGCGCCAAAACTCAATGAAAGCAACGCTCAAGCCCTTGACCACCGGCAGTTCCGACCGCCGCCCAAGCGCGAGCAGAATGCCAAGCGGCAGCGAAGCGACGATTCCGGTCACGGCCACGACAAGCGTAATGATAAGGCCGCCCCAGCGTTCCGTCGGAATCCGCTCGAACCCAAACCCGCCGACGAGGAGCACGAACGCTACGAGTGGGAACGCGGTAAGCATCAATGCGCCGATCCCGCGCTTGCCCGGCATCCCAGGCAATGTCAGCCACAACAGCCCTGCGGCCAACGCTCCAAGCGCAATGTCCACGCGCCAGCGATCGGCAACATCGTAGAACCCATAGATGAACTGATCGAGGCGCTCGATGATGAACGGCCAGCAAGCCCCGTTCTCCCGCGCCAAGCAGGCATCGCGCGTCGTGCCGGACCACGCCGCATCGACAACGGCCCACTGAACGAACGGAACAACGATCCAATAGACCAAGAACAGTGCAACAAACGTCAGCACGGTGTTGAACGGTGTTGAGAACAAGTTCTCCCGCATCCATTCGATGGGCCCCGGCATCCGTGCGCGTGGTGGACGTCGCTCGGCCATCACCGCTCCGTCAGCGCGACGCGCGCGTTGTACCAGTTCATGAACGCGCTCGTGAGCAAACTTAAGGTTAGATAGACGGCCATCGTAATCGCGATGATTTCGATCGCCTGGCCGGTCTGGTTCAAGCTCGTGCCGGCAAACACGGACACGAGATCGGGATAGGCGATCGCGACGGCAAGCGACGAGTTCTTCGTCAGGTTCAAATACTGGCTGGTCAGCGGCGGAATGATTTGGCGCATCGCTTGCGGCACGACGACCAAACTCAGCGTCCGGCTGCGCGACAAGCCCAGCGCCTGCGCAGCTTCTGTCTGCCCCTTCGCAACGCCCTGAATGCCCGCGCGCACGATCTCGCCGATGTAGCTCGCCGTGTACGTGGCAAGCGCGACGATCAGCGCCATCAGTTCCGGCAGAACCACCGTCCCGCCGTCGAAGTTCAACCCCGAAAGCTGCGGCCAAGAAAACGTCATCGGAAATCCCGCCGCAGCACTCGCAAGCGCTGCCGGTACGACGATCAGCACCAGCGCCAACGGAAATACGGGCGTCTGCATGCCCGTTCTTTCGCGCCGCCGCTTCGCCTGCACCGAAACGAAGAAGGCGCCGATAACGCCCACGGCGATGGCCAAGAGAACGAACCCGAATCCAGGCTCGGCGTGCGGTCCCGGCAGATAGAGCCCGCGGCTGTTCAAGAACACCGCGTCCGCAAAACCCCAGCTCTCGCGCGGACCCGGCAGCGATCGCAACACCGCGAAATACCAAACGAACAGCTGCAGCAAGAGCGGCGTATTGCGAATGAGTTCCACGTAAGCACGGCATAATCGCGCGACAAGCCAGTTGCCGGAGAGCTGCCCTATGCCAACGACGAACCCAAGCAGCGTCGCGAACACGATGCCGATGCTCGCAACCAACAGCGTGTTCAAGATGCCTATGAGCAACATCCGCCCATAGGTCGCCGTCTCGTCATACGGGACCAGCGCCTGAATGACGTCGAACCCCGCCGTGTTGTTCAGAAAGCCGAACCCCGTCGCGATGTTCTGCCGTTCGATCGCCGCAATCGCATTCGTGGCCAGGATCGCGATGACCGCCGCCACGCCGACAAGCAACAGAATCTGGAACGCAACATCCTGCGTTCGCCGTTTCCGCCACCAGGAAACCCGATCAGCGCGAGATGTTGATTTCCCCGACAACGCTACCGCACCGGCGGCGGATAATGCAGACCGCCCTTGTTCCAGAGCGCGTTCTGCCCACGCTTGATTTTCAGCGGCGAGCCCTGCCCGACATTGCGCTCGAAAACCTCGCCGTAGTTACCGACGCTCTTTACGATGCGGGCGACCCAATCCTTGGTGAGGCCGATCGACTCGCCGAACGCACCCTCGACCCCGAGCAACCGCCGCACCTCCGGGTTCGTCGATTTCAGCATCTGATCGACATTCTTCGACGTGACACCCAGTTCTTCCGCGTTGAGAAGCGCAAACATGGTCCAGCGGACCAAATCGCCCCATTGCTGATCGCCTTGATTCACAAGCGGACCCAACGGCTCCTTCGAAATGATCTCGGGCAGGATGATGTGGTCGTTAGCGTTCTTGAGCTTCAACCGTTCGGCATAAAGCCCCGACGCATCGGTCGTGTAAGCATCGCAGCGCCCCGCATCGTAGGCCGCCAGCACCTCGGAATTCTTCTCGAACGCGATGACCTTATACTTCAGCCCATTCGCGCGGAAATAATCGGCGAGATTGAGCTCCGTCGTCGTACCCGTGTTCGTGCACACATTGGCGCCGTTCAACTGCTTGGCACTTGTCACGTTCAGCTTCTTCGGCACCATGAAGCCCTGGCCGTCGTAGTAGATCACTCCGACGAACTCGAGCCCGAGCTGGGTGTCCCGGCTCATCGTCCAGGTCGTGTTGCGCGACAGCAGGTCGACCTCGCCCGATTGCAGCACAGTAAACCGCACCTTGGCCGAAGTCGGCGTGAAGCGAACCTTCTTCGTATCGTTGAAAATCGCGGCCGCAACCGCCCGGCAGAAGTCGACATCCATGCCGGTCCAATTGCCCTTGGCATCCGGGCTTGCGAACCCGGGCAACCCCTCGTTCACGCCGCACCGCAGATACCCGTTCTTCTTCACCCGCTCGAGCGTCGGCGACCCGGCGGCCCAAGCAGGCGCGATCGCGACCAAAACGGCAGTCAAAGCTGCGAACAACAGGCGCATGAAATAGTCCCTTCGACAAACCAGGATTGCAGCCAACCACCCGAATGCGGCACGCTGGCGGCGGAACGTACACATAGAGGAGAGCCGGGCAAGATGTCCAAGCCCGAAGGTGGCCCAAAACGGCCGAAGACTGCGCCGGAGACGGCGGTTGTCACGGCAGGTCGCAAGCCGTTCGATCACCACGGCCTGGTCAATCCGCCGGTCTACCATGCCTCGACCATCCTGCACCGCACCGTCGAGGCGCTGGAGAAGGACAAGCCGCGCTACACCTACGGCCGCCGCCTGACCCCGACGATTGAGGCCCTGCAAGACGCGATCTGCGAGCTTGAAGGCGGCGCCGGAACCGTGCTTTGCCCCTCAGGCTTGCAAGCCTGCACGCTTGCGCTGATGAGCATCGCCTCGTCGGGCGACAACGTCCTCGTAACGGATTCGGTTTACGGGCCGACCCGGACGTTTTGCGACAAGACGCTGGCCCGCTTTGGTGTCTCAACGACCTATTTCGACCCACTGATCGGCGGGGGCATCGAACGCTTGTTCAAGCCCAACACCCGCGCCGTGTTCTTGGAGAGCCCAGGCTCGCTCACCTTCGACATTCAAGACATCCCGGCGATCGCCGCCGCCGCCCACGCCGCGAACATCGGCGTTATCATGGACAACACTTGGGCAACGCCCTTGCTGTTCGACGCACTCGGCCACGGAGTGGACATCTCTGTCATGGCCGCAACGAAATACGTGGTCGGCCACTCGGACGCGATGTTGGGCACTGTCACCGCAAATGCCACCTACTTAAAGCGCCTGCGCGACACCCACGGCAATCTGGGGCTAACCGTCGGTCCGGACGACATCTATCTGGGCCAGCGCGGCTTGCGCACGATGGCGGTGCGATTGAAGCAGCATCAGATCACGGCAACGCGCCTTGCCGCATGGCTCAGCGCCCGGCCCGAAGTCGCCCGCGTCATCTACCCCGCCCTGCCCAGAGATCCCGGCCACGCGATCTGGAAGCGCGACTTCAAAGGCGCATCCGGTCTGTTCGCGATCGAACTCAAGCCTTGCAGCGATGCGGCCGTCGCCGCGATGCTGAACGGCATGAGCCTGTTCGGCATGGGCTGGTCATGGGGCGGGTATGAGAGCCTCATCGTCCCGGCGCATCCGACCCGCACGGCGAAAAACTTCGAGACCAAAGGCCCGCTCATCCGCATCCACGCCGGCCTCGAAAACGCCGACGACCTCCTCGCCGACCTTGACGCAGGATTTGAGAGATTGAAGAAGGCGCAATGACCCAACTTTCCTCAGCCGACTTCATCGCCGCCGTGAAGTTCGACCGCGACGGCCTGGTAGCCACCGTCGCGCAAGACGCCAAAGACGGGCGCGTGCTCATGGTCGCCTGGATGAATCGCGAGGCGCTGACCCGCACGCTGGATACACGCGACGTCACCTACTGGTCCCGCTCGCGCCAATCGCAGTGGCGCAAGGGCGAAACCTCCGGCCACACGCAGCACCTCGTCGAAGCCTGGATCGACTGCGACGGAGACACGCTGCTGCTGAAGATCGAGCAAACGGGCCCCGCCTGTCACACCGGCGCGCCGACCTGCTTCTTCACGCAAGCGAAAATATAGCGATGCCCTTCGACAAAGAACGCGCCGAGTTCGAAGCGCGCGCCGCGCGCGCCAAGGCGATGGGCTCGCCCGCCCGCCTCGCCGAACGCAAAGCGGCCGGCATCCTGAACGCACGCGAGCGGGTCGCGCTGCTCGTCGACAAGGACTCGTTCGTCGAAGCCGGCCTCTTCGCCACCTCGATCAAACCCGACATGCGCGAGAAATCGCCCGGCGACGGCGTCGTGTCGGGCTTCGGCAAGATCAACGGACGCATGGCCGGCGTGAACGCCGCCGACTTCACGACGTTGGGCTCGTCCTCCGCGGAGGTGCACGGCAAGAAGCAATACTACGTGCGCGAAACCTGCCGGAAGAACGGCATACCGATGGTGAGTCTGATGGAGTGCGCCGGCGGGCGCATTCCCGACATCATGGGCGCCGCCGGCATCGGTCGCGCCGGCGAGGGCGCGCGCTACACCCACACCCGCGAGACCCCGTGGGCGTCGGCCGTGCTGGGTTTGACCTACGGCGGCGGCGCGTTCACCTGCATCAACTCCGACTTCGTCGTCATGCGCAAAGGCGCGGTGCTCGCCGTGTCGAGCCAGATGGTCACCTCCGTCGCCATCGCCGAGGAGAGCGACCCGCAAGATCTCGGCGGCTGGCGCCTGCACAGCGAGAACACGGGCTTCGTACACGCGGTCGTAGACTCGGACGAAGACGCCATCGCGCAGCTGAAGGCATTTCTCTCCTACCTGCCCGACAACGCGACCCAAGCCCCGCCCGTCGTGCCCGCGATCGAACCCGTCGCCGCCGCGCTCGACACGCTCGTTCCCGAAAGCCGCGCCAAGACCTACGACGTGAGGCCGGTGATCAAGGCGATCCTCGACAAGGAGACGTACTTCCCGCTCAAGGAACGGTTCGCCAAAGTGGCCGTCACCGCGCTCGGCCGCATCAACGGCAGGACGGTCGGCATCGTCGCCTCGAACCCGATGTTCAAAGGCGGCGCGCTCGATCCGGATTCTTGCGACAAGATCACGAGCTTCATCGTGCTTTGCGACAGCTTCAACGTGCCCCTGATCTTCCTCGCCGATACGCCGGGCTTCCTCGTGGGAGCGGAGAGTGAGAAGAAGCGCTTGCCCGGCAAGATCATGAACTTCATGGCAGCCCTCGAGCTCTCGACGGTCCCAAAGATCGCGCTCGTGCTGCGCAAATCCTACGGCCAGGCCTATCTCAACATGGGCGGCGGCAGAAGCGACGTGACGGCGAGCTGGTTCTCCGGCGACATCTCGTTCATGGATCCCGCCGTCGCCGTGAACGTCGTCTATGCCGTCAAGCCCGGCGAAGACCCGGCCCGCTACGAACAGCTCCTGAAGCAAGTCTCATCCGGCACGACTGCCTACGAGCTTGCGGCGCCATTCATGGCGCACATGGTGATCGATCCGAACGACACCCGCCGCTTCCTCAGCAACATGCTCGACGTGCTCACGCGCCGCATGACGAACGGCGTGAGCGCGCACCGCCTCGCCGACTGGCCCCCAGCTTTCTAACCAGCGAGTTTCCCGATGTCCCGCTCAACCGTCAAAACCGAGATCACCGGCAAAGTCTGGAAGATCACCGCCGAAAAGGGCCAACGCCTTTCCGAGGACGAACCCATCGTCATCCTCGAAAGCATGAAGATGGAAATCCCGGTCCCCGCACCGCTCGACTGCACCGTCGTCGACATTCTGGTGGCCGAAGGCGACAGCGTCACCGAAGGCGACGTCATCGCCCACATCGAGAGTTGAGGTACTGCCATGACCGAGCCGGAACCAACGCTAATCACGCTTATCGTCAACTGGCTGCCGTTCGCCCTCTACCTTGTGGTGATGCTCTACATCGCCAGGATTGTGCACCGGTACACAAACGAAAGTTCCAAAGCTCATCGCGACATTATCGAAACGCTGAGTCGGATAGCTACAGCGCTGGAAAAGCGCTCTTAGCACTGTGCCACAGTCCTTAGTGCAGAAAGTCGTCGTTGTCGGCCGGGCCGCCGCGGTCGAGGTTCGGGAACGCCAGAATCCCGATCCCGATCGCCAACCCGACGAGCGAGCCCATGATCGCCGCCCCGAGCATGTTGTCGGCAGCCGCAGCGAACGCGGCCGCGCACACCGAGATCGGAATGCCCAGAATCCAGCCGACGGGCTTACTGCGGCGTCGGCGCGGCGGTGCCATGATCACACTCCAAAGACGTGGCTGAGGTAGGAGTTAAGTAGCTTGCCCTGAGGATCAAGCCTGCGCCGCAGCGCCAGATAATCCCCCCAGCGCGGATAAAGCCGCTCAAAATCGGCGGATTTAAGGCTATGCAGTTTCCCCCAATGCGGACGCCCGCCATACCGCCGGAAGATCGGCTCGACGGCATCGAACAGGGGAGCATAGGGCTGGCGGTGATACTGGTGCACCGAAATCGTCGCCGCGTCGCGCTTGTAGAATGGCGACAACCAGATGTCGTCGGCCTTCACATAGCGGAACTCAAGCGGAAACACGCCCGGGATGCGCTTCGAAACGATCGTCTCGGCCACTTCGCGTATGCAGTCGATGCCGTTCGCGGCCGGGACGGCGTACTCCATTTCGTTGAAGCGGACTGTGCGCGGACTCGGAAAGATCTCGTGGCTCCAACGCGCGCGGGATGACGATCCCATCGATGCATTGGTGAAGAACTTCTGCAGCCGCGCCGAAAGCGCCGGAACGAAGCGCGCGATTTCGCAACCGAACTGGAACGACCGTTGATCGGATGTCGTACGCTCGCCACGCGCATGCATCTCTTCGGATGTACGCGGCGCCGGCACCTCGTCCTCCGTCTCATCGAGAGACTTCGCCACTACCGCATCCGCATAAGGGAACCAGAAGAACTCGAAGTGCCGGTGTTCGCTCTTAAGCGTCGCGATCTCCCGCCAACATTGCGCGGCAGGCATCACCCAGTTCCGCTCGCGCAGTTTGTAGGCCTTGCGCACCCCCATCGTGATCTCGCTCATGACGCCCAGCGACCCGAACGAGACGCGCCCCGCTTCAAACACCTCTGCATTCGACGTTGCGGAGCACTCGAGCACCTCGCCGGACGCGGTCACAAGGCGGAACCCCTTCACCTCGGCCGAAAGACTGCCGAGCGTCGGCCCCGTCCCGTGGGTGCCGGTGCCCACCGCCCCGGCAATCGCTTGCCGGTCGATATCGCCCTGGTTCTTAAGACCGACGCCGGCGTCGAACAGCGGGCGCCCGAGCGCATGAATCTTGCTGCCCGCCTTCACCGTTACCGTCAGGGCCTCAGCGTTGACGCCAACGACGCCACTCATCGCGTCGAGCGAGATCAGCGTTCCGGCCGTCTCGCCGAGCGCCGTAAACGAGTGACCGCTCCCCATCACCCGGACCGGCGCCGACGCCTCTCGAAGAAGCCCCGCAAGTTCGCTCTCGTTCGCGGGCCGCGCGATGCGCGCGGGGTTCGCTTGAACCCAACCCGACCAGTTGGACCAGCCCGCCATCAGAGCTTGAGCGGCCCCACCTCCGGCTTGAACGCATCGGCCCGCGCACGGCCTTCCGCCACCTGGGCGGCACTCAACCGCCGCTGCATGGACTCCGCCGGCGACGGCGCGTTGCGGTCGATCCTGAGGCTGCTGTTGTCGTAGGGTACGCCGGTAAACCCGCCGCGCGCTGCCAGCACGAAGAACATGTACGCAGAGACGTCGTCCTTCGCGACACCGTCCCCGCGCTCCAGCATGGTTGCAAAATTGTACTGCCCTTGCGCCAACCCATAACGCGCAGAGTGGCCGTACCATCGCGCCGCCTCGGCGATGTTCTGCTGAACGCCAAGCCCCATTTCGTGCATGGAGCCCAAGTCGAACATCGACAGGGGATTCCCGGCCATTGCCGCCTGCGTGTGAAACTTGAGCGCGCGGCCATAGTCGCGCTGCGCGACACCGGGCTTGCCGTCCTGATACTCGACCCCCAGCCTGTGCGCCGCTTGCGGATTGCCCTTCGCGGCTTCCTTCTCCCAATACGCCATCGCCTCGGGATAGAGCCCGTTGCGAAACATCTTCTCGCCCGGGTCGTTGGGGTCCTTCGACTGCCCCATCGGCGTCGACATGGTGACCCCCGGCGCTGCAGCCCCCGTCTCAGGCCCGCCCTTCTTCGGCCACAGCGCAAAGGCGGCCGCGCCAGCAACCACCAAAACAACCGCCAACACCGCGATCAATCTGTTCATTCGCATCTCCGACAGATTCCGTGCATTTCGACCTTAGCCGAATGCCGGAAACGTGACACTAGCCCCCGCAGCGGCCGCCTCAACTGTGACGTGTACCAGCCTATCTACTCCGCTGCCACCGCCATCGGCTTGGCCTGCACCCCGCGCACCAGCCTGCCCGGCTTCGCGCCGGTCGACTTGCCATCGCGGAACGTCTCGACGCCTGCCACGAACGTGTGGCTGTAGCCGCGCGCGCGTTGGATCAGACGTCGCCCACCGGCGGGTAGATCGTAGACGATCTGAGGCGCGTCAATGGCGAGGCGCTCAAGGTCGATGACGTTGATGTCGGCGCGCTGACCCGGCGTAAGCGTACCGCGATCATGCAAACCATAGAGGCGTGCCGTGTCGTGGCATTGCCGCTTCACCGCCTGCTCCAGCGTGATCCGCTTGCCGCGGCTGCGGTCGCGCACCCAGTGGGTAAGCAAGTATGTCGGGAAGCTCGCGTCGCAAATGACGCCGCAATGCGCGCCGCCGTCGGAGAGCGAGAGCACCGTGCGATCGGACTGCAGCATCTCGTGAATGTGGTCGAAGTTGAACTCCGCGTAGTTCAGAAGCGGCAGATAGACGTAACCGCGACCGTCCGCCTCCATTAGCATGTCGTACACGATCGCGCGCGGGTCTTTGCCGGTACGCTTCGCCTCGGCGGCAACGGACGCCTCCGGCGCTGGTTCATAGTCGGGACCGTTCGCCGTCATCAGGCGAAACATGCGGTCGAACCCTTGCGCTAAGATCATGCGCAGGACGGCAAGCTCGCCCTCGATCGGCGGACGTTCGGCGATGATTCGCGCCCGGACATCCGGATCGCGCAAACGCTGCAAGCGCTCGGCGATCGGCAGATGCGCGATCGCCTGATACGATGGTTGGAACGAGAACGGATTGACGGTCGACTCCCACCCGAGCACGAGCCCCGTGGGCCGGATGGCGATTTGCGCATAGAGCGGCGCGCCGTCGTCGTTCGCTTGGGCTGCGAGCTTCAGCATCTCGCGCCACGCATTCGGCTGGATCGGGCTCTGCAGCATGCCGAACGTCACGGGCACCCCCGTGTCGCGTGCGATGCGACGCATCCACGCAAACTCGTCGGCAGCGGGCGCCATGTCGGAGGCAAGTTCGAAGACGCCGTGCCCTGCCCGGCCCATCGCCGCCGCGATCGCCTCAAGCTCGTCGGCGCCGGCCCACGTGCCGGGAACGGGCACGCCGTCCTTCGCACGATGCAGGATCGTGCGCGACGTCGAGAAGCCGAGCGCGCCAGCCCGCATGCCCTCTTCCACGATCTCGGCCATGGCATCGATGTCGGCAGGCGTTGCCGTGCGCTCGTTCGCGCGCTCGCCCATCACATAGGCGCGTACGGCGCCGTGCGGAATCTGCGCCGCGACGTCCAGCGAGCGGGGCATCTTCTCCAACACATCGAGATATTCGGGAAAGCTCTCCCAACCCCATTTGATGCCTTCGGCGAGCGCGGAACCGGGAATGTCTTCGACGCCCTCCATTAGCGCGATCAGCCAGTCGTGCTTGTCCGGCTTCACCGGCGCGAAGCCGACGCCGCAATTGCCCATGACGAGCGTGGTGACGCCGTGCCACGCAGAAGGACCCAGTTCGTCGTCCCACGTCACCTGACCGTCGTAGTGCGTGTGCACGTCGACCCAACCCGGCGCGACGACGAGACCCTTCGCATCGATCTCGCGCGCGCCCTTGTCGGCGATATACGGCTCGACTTTGACGACACGACCGCTCTTCACGGCAACGTCCGCAACGCGACGCCCAGCCCCGGTGCCGTCGACGACGACACCGTTGCGAATGATGAGATCGAACATGGCTAGGAATCCTCAAATTGCGAAAATGGCGAATGAGACCAGCGTGTCAGGCGACCCCCGCGTGAGCAAGCGACCCGCTCCCGAGTTCACCCCGCACACCTCGCGAGGGGAGCGTCGGCGCACCAACTCGCCTCGGAGATGATCCGGCGGAATTCTGCACCACGCGCCAAAAAATGGCGCTATTTCGCGATGTTCACTCGCGCGATAGGCGAAAATTCCGCTGCAAGCGGGTCACACCTTCTGAATCTCGCGCCCAAGGTGTCCCGCCGCCGTGGAAAAAGGCGACGACCCGTCTCACAATTCTACCTGTCCGGGCAGCCGACCCATTCTTCCTGCTGTGGTTGATACCCAACACCCATGGCGCTCTCGGTTTCCAGGATGCGAGTGAGATCCCAGCTCACGAAAGCCCTGTTGAGGGATGGAGCCTCGACAGGGCTTTTGCGCGTTTGAGAGCTTACTGCCGGTCGCGGCGCCAAAGCGCCAAACGCTCCCGCAGAACAGTGGCCGAGTTCCCCGCAACCGTCGCCTTCAAATCCGACCGCCCTTCAGCCCAAGCGATCCGCCGCCCCAGCGCCTCACGCGCCGCTGTGTCGAGTTCCGGCCAAAGGATGACGGCAAGGTCCATGTGCACGGAGGTGAGCTTGCGCTCGGTCGGCGCCACCTGCAGCGCAATCGACAGCGCACGCGCCGCCTCCTTCGCATGCTCGATCCGCTGCTCCGAAATCGCAAGCCGCGTCCACGCATAAGCGTCCGATGGAGACGCCGACAGCCCAAGCCGCAAATCCCGCCGCGCCGCCGTAAGCCGCGTCGTCGCGCGCAAAGAGCCCAGCCCTTCCTGCTGCGCCGTCAGCATTTGGACAAACGCGGCGCGGCTCAGATCGGAGCGCGACGGCGAGTCGCGCAGAGCACGCGTCAGTGCGTCGAGTTCGAAGATCGTGCCGACCTTACCCTTGGTAACGGCCGCATAGCGCGGCTCCGCACCGGCGAACGTCCACGCCGGCATCCCGAATATGGCCGCGTAAACGATCAAGTACGCCGCAAGCGCAGCGACGAGGACGCCGACAACGGCGGCCTCACTCTGAATAGTATTTCGCGTAGCTGTTGCCATACCCATACGAGGTGTAGCCGTACCCGTAGATCGCATGACGCCGCAAGTCGGCTTGCGTCAAAACGGTGCCGGCGATGTCCGCATTCGCATCCCGCAGCAGCTTGATCCCGCCGATAACCGCTTCGCGCGGCGTGGCATCCCACTGCACGACGTAGATCACCTTGTCTGCAAGCCGCGCGAGCATCCTTGTGTCCGAAACGGGCAACACTGGTGCCGCATCCAGGATGATCAGGTCGTAGTGGTCGCGCAGCGCCATCACGAGCGAGCGCATGGCCTGCGACGCAAGAAGATCTGCCGGGTTCGCCGGCGGGTCAGCAACCGGCACGAACTCAAGCGGCGAAATCGGGTCGCGATGCAGCACACTGCCGAGCTCCAGCCGGCCCGCCAGCACCTCGACCAAACCCGCCTCCGGCGGGCGCGGCGAAAACTGCATGCCGACGCTCGGATGCCTGAGGTCGCAATCGATCAATAGCACCCGCGCGCCGCCTTTCGATGCCAAGCGGCCGAGACTGACGGCGAGTGAGGTCTTGCCCTCGCTGGGCATCGACGACGTGACGACCACGACCTTCGGCGGCTTGTCGACGTTCGAAAGCTGCAGCCCCGCGTGCACCGAACGTATGGACTCCGAGAACACCGATAGCGGCTTCTGCACGATACGGTCGGCGACGTGCTTCACGCCCTTAAGCATCGGCACGACAGCGAGGTTCGAAAGCCGCGTCGCCCGCTCGACTTCGGGCCCAATGCGGAACCCGTTATCCAGCCGCTCAAGCATCAGAGCGATCAGCATCCCCATGATGCCTGCGCCGAACAGCGTGACACCCATGATCAGCGGCTTGTTCGGGAAGCTTGCATCGAGCGGCACCGCGGCCGGCTGAATGATGCGCGCATCCGGCGACTGAATCTGCTCCTTGTCCTCGGTCGCCTTGAAGCGCGCCTGGAAGGTCTCATAGAGCGTTCGGTTCGCCTGCGCTTCGCGCTCAAGCTCCCGGAGCTTGATCGAGGCCTTGCCTTGAACGCTTGCCGTGCCCTGGATCTCGCCCAACGACTCGTCGAGCGAACTCAACCTCGCCTTGGCGACCGCCACCTCGTTGCCGAGATTGCGGATGATGCGTTTGACCTCTTCCTCGATTTTCGCGTCGAGATTCTTCTTCTCGTCGCGAAGCGCGATCATCTGCGGATGCCGGTCGCCGTACTTCGTGGCGAGTTCGGCTTCCTTGCGCATCAACTCCGCTTGCTGCCCGCGCAGCGTCGAGATCAACGGCGAGTTGATGACCGAGGCGATGGAGTCGACGCCGCCGCCGGACTTGTAGAGCGAGTTGACTTGCTTGTACTTCGCCTCCTGCTCGGCGAGGTTCGAGCGTGCAAGAACGATCTGCCCGTTGAGTTCGGAAAGCTGCTCGTTCGCGAGCGAACTTCCGCCTTTGCCGTCTGCAAGATCGTTCTCGGCCTTGTACTGCTCGACCGCACTCTCCGAAGCGCGCACTTTTTCGGCAAGTTCGCCGAGCCGCTCGTTCAGCCAATCCGTGGTGCGCTTGGCCGCCTCGAACTTCGTCTCGAGCTGATCGACGATGTACTGATCGGCAAGCGCGTTCGCGAGCAATGCAGCCTTCTCGCGATCGGGGGAATCGAATGTCACTTTGATAACCGACGAGCGCCCTTGCGCCGCAACGGTCACCTTCGATGCAAACTTGCGCAAGATCGCGGGATCGGTCTTCGTCGGCTTCTGACCCGGTCCGACGCCGATCTTCTGGCGTTCCGACGATCCGAACCAATTCAGCGGGTTGACATAGGCAAGCCACGACCCGCCGCCCTTCGCACCGAACTCCGGATCGACGGCAAGGTTGTGCTTGACCACGACGCGCTCGGCCAGCGACCAGGAGCGCAAAATTTGAATCTGGTTCTCGATCGTAGCCGTATCGGTGGGCAGCCCGGCGATCAGCGCCTCGGCATCCAAGACCTTGTTCTCGCGCTGCCCGACCATGATGAGCGTCGAGGCGCTGTAGATCGGCGTCATCTGCAGAAGCGCAAGCGTCACCAGCACCATCGCAACCGCGATTGTACCCAAAATCGTATAGCTGCGGGCAAGCACGACCCTGACGAGCGCCCGCAAGTCCAATGAAGGCTCGGCCGTATCGTCGGCATACGACCCCGAGGTCGCCGGCACGGGTGCCGCTTCGAGGCTCGGTTGATGGTGCAGGCGGTGGACGTTCATGCGTTCTCTCGTCATCGCGGGGGCAAGAGTAGCGAACGGCGTTACGTCATGCATGGACGGGCGTGTTGATATCGCCGTTCGTCCACAGCGCGCGCGTCACATCTTGCCCGTCAGCGATAGTTGGAATTGGCCCGTCGAATACTCGTACGGGAGATCGGTGGAACTGCGGTCGACATACTGCCAGCCCGCGTCGAGGTGAAAACTGTTGTTGATGAGGTAGCGGCCGCTCAGCGACCCGCTCAGGATATCGTCGTCGCGCCCAATCCCCAGATACTCGGCATTCTCGAACCCGACCCGCCCACTCAAAATGAAATTGCGCAGCAGCTCGTGGTCGAGGCCGACCGAACCCCGGGTCGACACGAAGCTCGATGCCGCCGTGATCGACGTATCTTCGACCGTACGCGCCGCATCGAACCTGATCGTGGTCAGCATCGACGGGAACCACTTCAACCCAGCCCCGAAGGAGAGCTCGTTCGCGTCGTCGAACGTCGGCTGGTCGAAGCTCCTCAGCGTGTAGCCTGCGAAGATCTCGCCGACCAGAACGTGCGTCATCCGGAACTCGAATCCGCCGTCGATGCCCGTGCCGCTGGAATCGCGGTTGAACCCGTCGTCGTCGACGAGGGCATCGAAATCGTGATCTTCGATCCGCCCGCGCAAGAACACTGCCGTATCCTCGCTCGCCTTCACGGCGATCTTGGCGAACACGTCGGTAACCGTACGATCGCGGTCGTCGTTGTTGAAGAAGTCGGGCACCGCAGGAAGAACCCGCGGCACATCTTCGTAGTCGAACGCCGTCATTCCGCCGCCGACACTGATGCGAACCCTATTGAACGTGTGCCCGATCTCGGCGCCGAAATGCGTGCGCCCATATTGCGTCGGCTCCGCCGCGTCGCCCGCTGCAAGCCCGCCGATCAGATCTGTGCCGCGCGCCTCGTAGATCTGCGCGATATCTGCGTCGAGCTTGATATCGCTGCCGCGCACGATGTCGATCCGCGCCGCCGCGCCGAGTTGCCAGTCCTTCCGATCTTCACCCCCCTGCTCGGAGAACCAGTAGCTCTTTGCATCCGCCGTCAGCGACAACTCATGCCGCGACCAAGACGACTGCAGCTTCAAGTGCGGCGCCACCGAATAGAAATAGTCCCCGACACTCGCAACATCGTTGAACACATTGTCTGTGTAGCCGCCGCCTGCTGTCACGGCGGGATACAGGAAGAAGCTCCCCATCCGGATGCCGCGCGCGTCGTACTCCGGCCTCGCTCGCTCGAGAACGTCTGCGTTCGTGTCCGGCGGATCGTCGGCGCGCGCAACCCCCAGGCCCGCAAAAAGCGTGCCGAACGCTGCGATGGCGTAGGCCAGGTGCCGCACGTAACCGTCTCCCAACAACCGGCAGAGAACGCCGGCAATCTCACCCAACCACCCTCACGCCACCCGGCCGGTATTCCGGCTCTTCGGCAACGCGGCTCTAGTACTCACTGTCCGCTTGGCGGATCCCCGGCCGTGCCTAGCGAGGCAAACGATCCTTGGAAAATCCCCGCATGGGCGGTCGCGCTGCCATCTGGCTTCGCCGCAACGCGCCCACTCGCGAACGCCGCATCGAGCGGCCCTGCATCTTTGCCCTTCTTGTAGAACGCAAACCCGTCTGCGATCGCTTGCCGGTTCACACAGCGCCCAAGGTCGGCGAGGAACGTCGCTATGCCGAACGCCTCAGCGATGTCTTCCGGCGCCAACTCGTCCTCTGGCGCGATCGCTCCCAACGCGACCGTCACCGAATTGAGATCGTTCGCCCCGCAGATCGCGTTCGCGAGCCCGTTCACGGGATTGTCCGCCGCGCTCGCGGGCACGGCGGCAACCGCCGTCAAGGCACAAAGAAACGCTGTGCGAAGCAGAGACATGGCGCTGTTTCCCCCGGGGGTTGGCGGACGCAGTGAACAAATGCGGCAGCCCAACGCTGCCCAATGCGATTCGCCCAAGACTCTAACCGCGCCGCCGCAACCCTCCAAGGGAAAGTGGTTAATCGGGCGCGCCCCCCAATATGCAGCGCCATTTCGAGACGGAGCGATCTAGAAAAAGCGCTCCGGGATCCGAATTTCGTCGCCGGGGAAAACCTTCGTCATTGGCGTGACGTCGACTTTGAACTTCTTGCCGGAACGGGTGATCTCGACCGTGCTTTCGCTCGCTCGATATGTATAGCCCTCAGCGAGCGCAACGGCCTTCTGCACCGTCATACCGCTGACATAGGCGTACTGGCCGGGCTTCTTCACCTCGCCCAGCACATAGATCGGCCGAAAACTTACGACCTCCGCCGAAACCCGCGGATCGCGCAAAATCTGAGCCTCGCGCAGCTTCGCGGCATACGCACTCTCGAACTGTCGCAGCGTGAGCCCTTTGACGGAGATCTGGCCCACGAAAGGTACAGACAGAACGCCCGAACTATCCACCAAGAACTCGCCCGAGAGCTCCGCTTCGCCGAAGACGGTGACCTTGACCTTGTCTTCCGGTCCGAGCCGGTAGTCCTCGGTGCTCGCCTCGACCTTTACCGGCGCCGGCCCGTCCGACGACGAACCTGCACACGCGGCAAGCGCGCTCAAAGCAACAAACAGTACAAGCAATCGGCGCAGCATGAATCAGTTGGCTCGCATCGGCAGAACGCGCAGAGTTAAATCGCCCCTCGCCGCCCGATCAAGCCCAGCGCACACCACTAAGATGTCGACAAAAACTGACGTGTGCGCCCCTCCAATACAACCGCGGTCAGTTTGCCCGTCATATATGCGCCGGTATCGATACCGATCCGGTTGTTGCGAATCTCGGGTGCATCTGCCGGTGTGTGCCCGTGCACCACGATCTTCCCGAAGTTCACCGGACTTTGGAGAAACTCCTCGCGTATCCACAGGAGATCGCTTTCGCGCTGATCCTCGAGCGGCACGCGCGGCTTCAAGCCCGCATGAACGAAGACATAGTCCCCGACCGTGTGATGCAACCGCAGGTTCTTGAAGAACGCCTCGTGCGTCACAGGTAGCACCGACGCGAACTCGCTGCGGGTCTGCGCCCAACTCTTACCTGGCGTATGCGTCACGCCGTAGCTGCGCAACGTCTCCAGTCCGCCGAAGTTGCGCCAAGCTTCGCCGACGCTCGGATCGACAAGAAACTGCAACAGCGTCTCGTCGTGATTGCCTTTGAGAAACACGGCCTCGAATCCGGAAAACCCCTCGAGCAAACGCTCGACCAACTGCGCAGATTGCAGACCTCGATCGACATAATCGCCAATAAAAACCAAAGTGCGCCGGCGCGCGCCCGACAAGCGCGAAGCCGCGTCGATCCGCGGCCACAGCTGCTCCAGCAAATCCAAACGCCCATGCAAGTCGCCGATCGCGACGACATAGTGATCGGGCGGCACTGCCGCACGCAGCTGCGCCTGCGCCTCGCGCTTTCCCCACCCGAATATCGATCGCAGCATCTCTGTCAGACTCAATTTCAATCCGAACCGCACCATTATTTGAAACTGTGGCGACTACGACACGCGAATGCAAGAACGCACGCAAAGCAAGCAAACAAGCGGTGTTTTTCGCGTTGGCGAGGCAGCCGCTTCGGTACCCTTCATTCCTGAAGTGATTCACGAATCGATTCACTCAATTCTTCACCCCGGTGTCGATTGAGAAGCCGGTTCGAAAGAGTGGGAAACTCAGGAGACAAGGATCATGTTGAAGAAGATGTTACTGCTTGGGACGGCGATGAGCCTGGGCACCGCCGCAGTCGCCTCGGCCGCCGCCGAGCGCAAAGGTTGGTACTTCGGCCTCGAAGCAGGCTGGGTCCACGTCAACGACACGGAAATGCCGAACTGGCTCTACGATCGCATCCAGTTCGAGAACCGCTGGGGCGCTCTCGCCACCGCCGGTTACGCGTTCCCGGGCAACTGGCGCCTCGAACTCGAAGCAGGCTATCGCAACAACGACGTGCACGACGTGACGTTGGGCGGCGAGCGCGCAGGCCCCGTAGTTGGCGAACTCACCGAATGGACCGGCATGGTCAACGCTCTCTACAATCAATCGGCCGGCAAGCGCTGGACGATCGATTTCGGCGTCGGCGTCGGTATCGACTCCGCTCGCTACAACGACCTGCGCAACGGAACGATCTTCACCGAAGACCACGACAACGTCTTCGCCGCGCAAGGCATCGTGGGCGTCACGCATCAGCTCAGCCCGCATTGGGACGTGATGCTGAACTACCGCTATCTGTGGGCCGCCGAGCCCGAGTTCACGAACGGCGGTGGCGAAACCGACGAGATGGATATGACCAAGCACACGGTCACGCTCGGCTTCCGTTGGGGCTACGAAGACGCCGCTCCGCCGCCTCCGCCGCCGGCACCTCCGCCGCCACCGGCGCCGGTGCGCGCAAAACAGTTCATCGTCTTCTTCGGCTTCGACCGTTGCGACATCACACCGGAAGCCGACAGGGTACTGTCGGAAGCATCCGACACCGCCAAAGCCGAAGGCAGCGCAAAGGTTCAGATCGTCGGCCACACCGACACGTCAGGCTCGCCGGCCTACAACCAGCGCCTCTCCGAGTGCCGCTCGGGTGCCGCCAAGAGCAATATGGTCGGCAAGGGCATCCCCGAAGGCGCAATTTCGACCAGCGGCAAGGGCGAATCCGAACTAATGGTCCAGACCGGCGATGGCATCAAAGAGCCGCAAAACCGCCGCGCGACGATCGACTTGCAATAGCTCGCAGCGAATACAGCGTATTGGAGGGCCGCAAATTTGCGGCCCTCTTTTTTTGCCAAACTGGACGAGCTCACGGTGTCTCGACGACAACACCAGCGGCGCGAGCGGCGCGGTCAATCAGCCCCTTGAGACGAGGCAGCACAGCTTCCACCTCCGCCTGTCGCGCCATCCACTTGTCTTTCTTGGGCTGCGAAACCGTAAACGACGCAGCCGGCAGAGACGCTCCGAGTGGCGTGTCCCAACCCAGTCCGAGGTCCCGACACAACCGTGAAATCTCCGCCGACGGATCGCTGATCAATTTGGAATAATGTGCAACGATCCGCCGATCCTTTGGAAGCTGCTCAAAATCGTCGAGCAACGTGCGCATCGTGACCTCCCACTGCGCGGCAACAAGCTCGTTCAATGGCAATCTTCCCATCTCCTGCCAACCCGGCACAAGCAGCAACGACCAGGGCAGCGCTCCATTCCATCCGGGCAATCCGGGATAGGTGCGAAAGCGACCCGACTCCCAAGCCTCCATCATCGATGCCAGCACCTCTCGGGGATCCCGGTACAAAAAGACGAACCGCGCCTCTGGAAACGTGGCGGCCAAAAACGGAATCCGGAGCGCGTTCTTCGGCGTCTTCTCAAGCATACGAACGCGCGCGCCGCGCGCCGGCGACCGTCCTGTTCGATCCCGCAGAGCGCCCGCAAAACGCGCTCTCAACTCCGCTACAATCTCGGGCTTCGCGTCGCTTGTACCGAGCCGGTTCGAGCCTGAAGAGGTCTGCCCCACCATAAGTTCGGGAATGCCTTCGATGATCGCATGGCTTTCTCCGCCCACCGTATGAACGTCTTGAGCCTTCATAAGGGTTTCGAACAACAACGTGGAACCCGACCTCGGCGGATTGACGATGATGACGGGGCGATCGAACCGCGGATCGGGCTCCTTGGGAAGCGACAGCGCCAACGCCCGCAGGTTTTGCGGATTGTCTCGACGCTCACCGACATCACCCTCGCGCATGTTGTCCGTCAGCAAATAGTTCAGCACCATGCGGTGAAGCGCGGACCCAAGATTGACGCCGTTCTGCAATGTGATACGCCCCGCACCGGCACGATGCAGATCCTCGATCAGCCCTTCCAGCGCTTTGCGGTACTTCGCCCTCCCGGTATCAGATGGCCCATACGCCGCCCACAACGCCCGCCACACATGCATAAAGCGCCCGACGGCCTGGTGCGCCTCGTTCAGCCGCGGTTGGTTCCCGCCAACGTGAGAAAACAAAAAGCTGACATGCTCCTTCAACTCCCACGGTGTCATCACAACCGGGGCATTCTCGCTTTCGAACTCAAGATCCGCGATCGTCCTGCCGCGCGCCTCGCACTCGTGGGCCACCCAGTTCGGGGGCGACTGACCAGGCACCCGCCCAGACGTCACAAGTTGCCAGAATCCCTCTCCACCGACCGTGTCGACAACCAAATGAATACGCGACCGCTCTGCATCGTTGATAACACGGTGAAGCGACCACGTATCGAAGATCCAACACTCACCAGCCGCCATGTGCGTCTTGGCGGTGCCACAAACGAATGTCACCGTGGGTTGCGTCACGATCGGAATGTGCACGCGCATGCGCTCCATCCAATAATAGACCACATCGATGTGCGGCGTGACCTCCGCGCGCCCTGACAATCTCATGAGCCTTGTTCGCCCTAGCGTGACTCCTAGGCCTCCGAGCGCATCGATAAGATTCGGGCACCGTTCAAGAAATGGCGTCGGCCGCATCGGACCTTCAAAGGCCTCGTTCGTGGGTTCGCCGTACGCGGATATGAGCGGAAGGAAGTCGTTCCCCTCGTAGCGTTGCGGGTGCGGCAGCCAGGCGTGTTCGCCCAATGTCGAAATCTCTTGCGCCAAAACCTCCGCATTGAACCTAATCGGAAGTTGAAGGAAAGGGGTCAACAATTTCATATTCGTCGGACTCCAGCGGATGCATCAATCGATGTATCGAAATGCCTCAACCCATTTGTTCAAGATGGGCAAGTTGGGCTCGAGAAATTCACGATAGTTCCTCCACTTCCCCTGCGACGTCGTGTAGAGGGGGCGCACCACTTGCCGCGAACTTGGCGCCATGATCCGCGTGCGCTTCGCGGTTTCCGAGAAGTCACGCACACTGTCGACCCAAGGGAGGTCAAGAAATTCAAGTAACGCCCGTGCCTCGGCATCGAAGTCAGTCAACAGCGCCTCGTATCTATACTCATGCACAGGGAAAGGCAGAACATCTCTGGCGCGGCGTCCCATCTGCATGACGCGATCATAGTACCGGGTTAGCGTGTCCAAGCGTCTGAACTCGGGCAGGTGCCAAGCGAACCTCTGCTGAAAGCAACTCAAGACCACATCGCGCGGATCACGTATCGCGAAAATCAACTTCGCGTGCGGAAACAGCCGATACACCAAAGGCAATAGCGCCGTGAGCAACGGTTGCTTGTCCACCAGCAACTTCTTCCCGTCGGCAGAGCCCCCCTCTTTCTCCACCCGCGCCCAATACATCCGTCGCATCTTCTGAAGGTCCTCGAACGAATGTTGAGCCCACGGGCGCGCAGAACGCTCGTCTAAGAACATCGGGCCGTAGGTTTCGAACAAAGTATCCTTCTCGTCGAGCAACTGAACATCGGGATGAGACGCCAGTATTTGCCCCGCCAGCGTCGTACCGGAGCGCGTAAACCCAATGAGGAACACGGGCGTGGGCTCGCCAACCGGAAACAAATTCGCAGAGTCCATCAGACTTGCATCGCCAAGGAGTTCAGACATGCGATCAAGAGCGCGCGTCCCGAACGGACTCAGAACATTCTCGTACTCGCTGTCCGGCTTAGGGAACAAAAGCTTCTGCGCTTCCTCGTGGGCTCTGTAGGCTCCTTCATAGTCTTTGAGCGCGTCGAGCGCTTCCGCGTAACATCCTAGCGCCATCGAACGCCGGCGCGCCGGCAACGCTTTGTTGGCGAGAACTTCCGCGAACATCGCGCGCGCGTTTTCGAACTCCCGCCGCCGCAACACCGTGCGTGCCATCGCCATTTTGGCGACAATGCTGTCGCGGTTCAGCGCCAGCGCACGCGTCGCAAGCCCCTCCGCCTCCTCAAGCTTGTGCTCTTCTTCAGCTATCTCCGAGAGCCCCGCCAATGCGTTCACCGAATTCGGATCAACGGCAAGCGCACGCTCGTACGCCGCTCTCGCACCTTTGTTGTCCAGCGTGTCTAAGCAGACGTTGCCCAAGTTGACGAAGGCCGACGCATTTTTGGGATCGATCGCGATGGCGGCACCTAGGGTGGTGCGCGCGTCGTCAAACCTTCCCGTCCCGCGAAGCGCCGCGCCCAGCGCATTGAGAACATGAGGATTGCGGCCGTCTACCGCACGCGCCCGTTCCAAGAGTTGAACGGCCGAATCGGGATTGCCGCTCTGCCCGTGAATCGAACCCAGCAACAACAGGGCGCCGACCGCGTTTGGCTGCGAAGCAAGCAAGCGCACGCAAATCTCCGCCGCTTGGCTCCATGCCCCCGACTGATAGGCCAACGCCGCCAGCTGCAGTTGCTGTTGCTGTTGCACTTCGGGTGTCATCATGACGAAAATTGACCCATGAGTTGGATGCGCGCGACGTCGCACGACACCGGCCTCGTTTCCTTCCGTACTATCATAGTGTTCTGGACGGTCTCCTAAAGAGGGCGCGAAAGCTATGGCTAACGGCTAGTGTCGGCCAAGCGCCGCTCGAAACACCTCGCGCGCAGGTTCGAGCAATTCGCCGTATTCCTGGGCGCGGCCAACCGACGACAAATAGATCCTCGACCGGACCTGGCCTGCGCTCGGTGTCGCCACGGGGGCTCGATTTTCGTGGAACTTCAGGCAATTTTCATCCCAGTCGAGACCGCAGAAGGACAACAGCGCTCTGGTCGTACCCTCTTGATCAGTGACGAGGTTTTCGTAGCGAACCTCCAGGTAGCTCGAGGCTGGCAGCACTCTCTTCCAGTGCTCCGCGAGCAACTCGAAGGTCGCGCATTTCTTGGCGGTACCCTCAAGCGTAAAGACATAGTCGTAGTAGCGGTCCGCTTGCGAGAAAATCTGACGAAAGTTGCTGAGGCAGGCATCCATCCGGTCGCGCCGCAAGCAGATGACCTTTGAAAGAGGAAGCGCCCGGTGAATAAGGCCAGCGCGATTGTAGTTGCTGGGATCCTTGTCGGTGAAGCGTGGCTTGGAACCGGTGAGCGGTCGTGTGCTTTCGATGTAGAGGCGCCCCAACTCTTCCATGTCTGGACGGGGTGAAAGCAAGCGCTCTAACTCCGCAAAGTTTGTCAGTTCGCCAGCCGACAGGACATCGCGATGGCTCGACAGGATCCGGTCGACGAGGGTCGTTCCGGTGCGCGGCAACCCGACGATGAAAATCGGCTCGGCCGAGGAATGCCCCCCGCTGACGGGTTCCGGCGCCCGCATCGTCTCGAACGCCTTGGATAGGTAATGCTGCGCGCGTTCGTCCGAATAGGGATGACGTTTGGCAAGGATGCTCTTGCCGCGCGTCAACCAATCGAACGATTTGCGCACATCGCCCAGATCTTCGTAAGCCTTTGCCAGTGCGTGTCCGAGGTAGAGCGACCGCTCGCCGTCCGCGTCCGGCTTGGCGAACTCCGCTTCAAGCTTTGGCACCAAATTGCCGGCCCACGTCTGCTTCGAAAGGGACGCCAAGCCATAGAACGCTTTGTAATGATCGCCCGGCAGCGCCAAAACGCGCTTATAGGTCTCTATGGCGGCGTCCGTCCTGCCCGCATACTCCTGCGCCACGGCGAGTTCCTGCAGCACAGTCGGATTCTTGGGCGCGAGTTGCGCAGCGCGCTCATAGTGGGCAAGCGCCTTGTCATGCGCGCCCGTCAGCCTAAACGCCGATGCCGCTCCAAACTGGGCACGCACGTCATTCGGTGCTTGGCGGGACGCCTCCTCGGCCAACCGGCGCGCATTCGCCAGCCGGTGGACCATCTTCGCGACATCTTGAGGCGTGCCCATGGCACCTACCTGAGTTTCGTCACGTGGGAACGACGTCGAACGCGATCGTCAGCCGCTCCTCGTCGGTTTCGAACGGCACGGTCCCGTGCCAGAAATATGACGGAAAAAGCACCAACCGCCCCGGCTTCGCCTGCTCGTAGCGCAAGACCTGTTCCCGCTCCCCTAGCTCCAGGTTTGTCTCGCCCATCTTGAACCAACCGGCCCGGCTCTCACTGTTGCCGGCCGCCTCCGGCACAGTCACGTAGTACGCCGAGCTGATCCAGCCCTCGGGATGCAGGTGGTTGGTATGAAACCCCTGCTTGCCCAGCCGCACCGACCAGGATCCTGAAAACGCGAACTTCTTCGACTTGCGGCGGAATAGCGGGTGATCCGGGTCATCGGGCATGCTGGCGATGTACTTCTCGACAGCGCGCGAGACCACTGTTTGGAACTGCGCGATCGTCGGATGCTGCCGCGAAAACAGCGCGCCGAAGGTTTGCGTACCACCCCGCAACGTCTGGTCGGTCGGGTGATGCCGCGCCGTGTGAAGCTTGCGCAGCTGCTGGGCGAGCGCTTCGTTGAAGGCGGCAATATCCCGGTATCCGGCAGGAACTTCGAGATCGTACGCCTTGGGAACGGTCGCATAGTCGGCGATCCGGTCGTGCTCGACCTGATCGCCGCACAAACGCAACGCTGTCGTATAGAGCGCCAAAATGACTTGATCGAGTGGTGCAAACTCAAGCGCCTTTTTCGCCCAATCGCGAGCCTGCTCGTGCCGCCCTCCCTTCAGCATCGACTCGACGAAGCTCTTGTAGAAAGCCGCTTCATCGGGCGCCACATCGATTGCGCGCCGGTGATACTGCAGGGCCAGTTCGTAGTCCCCGCCCGTCGACAGCGCCCGGCCGATCGCGTCGTTGACATGAGGGTTTTTGGGATTTCCGGTGGCGGCCGCCAAAAGCTCTTGCTTCGCTTCATCGGCCTTCTGAATACGCAACAGCTGATTGGCGTAAGCCAGCCGCAACTGCACGTCGTCCGGCCGGCTCTTGAGCGCCCACCGGTAGGACTCCAGATAGTTGGCGACATCGTCGCCCTGCCAGAGCATTTCGTTGAGCAGCTGATGTGCGTCGGGATTCCCGGGATTCACATTCACCGCACGCTCATAGACTTTCGCGGCGTCGCCGATACGGTCCTGCGCCCGCAACGCGTTGCCGAGACCGATCCAGCTGACGTCGAATTCCGGCCGTATCCGCACCGCCGCTTCGTAGGCGCGCTGCGCTGCCGGAAACATATTGTTCGCGAACAGCGCTGCACCCAGGTTGTGATGAGCCACGTGCGATTGCGGCGCGAGCTGCGTCGCCTTCTCCGCCGACGCGACGGATCCGGCGATGTCGCCGCATTCGCGTTGGCAAACCGTCAGCGCTTCGTAGGCCTTTGCAAAGCCGGGCACGACGCGCACAAGCATCGCGAGAATCTTGCCGGCCTCTACCCACTTCTTCCCGTCCATAAGCACGAGCGCGAGGTTGAACGCCGCATCGTGAAAGGTCGGATGAAGCTTGAGTGCCTGACGATAGCTTTCTTCCGCCTCCTCGCGCCGGCCCAAGCTCGCCAGGGCGATGCCGAGGTTGTTGTAGACGGCCGGCTGGTCCTCGTTCGCGGCAAGAGACCGGTTGAATATCTCGACCGCATCGGCGACGCGCCCCACGCGGCGCAGAACTAGACCCTTCAGGTGAAGGGCCTGGGCATGCTCGGGGTGCGCCTGCAGCACGGCTTTGACGAGGCCGTCGGCGGCCTGCAGATCGCCACGTTCAAGCGCGGCGATCGCTGGCTTCAGGTCCACCTCGGTATCTTGCAGTTCAGCCATGACCAACACGGTTCCTTCGCTTCCGGCCGAGATACACACCGAGGGGTACACGCCGCAACAGAAAAGGGGTGGCAACCTTTCGGCCACCACCCCGGATTGTCTTAAACTCTCGTCGTTCCGCTTAGAACTTCGTGCGGACCGACAATGTGTAGTAACGGCCGAGCGGGTCGTACACTTGCGGGTCGATGTTCGCCTGGCCGCCGAGAACGCCAGTCACCGTTTGCGGCGGACGCTCGTCGAACACGTTGTCGACCGAAAGGGTCAAGCGAACGCTGTCCAGCACGTTGTACTGCACGCTCATGTCCCAGTAGCTGGCTGCCGGAGCCTTGTCGAGCAGCACGAACCCGCCCGGCACGCCGTTTTCAAATGTGCCGCCCGGATAGTTCTGGCGCAGCTCCGGAACGTAGGACCAACGTGCCGAGAAGTTAAGGTCTTCTAAGGCATAGCCGAGCGTCAGCACCGACTTCCACGGGAAGATCGCGCTACCGATACCGCCTTCCGTCGAGTCCGACAACTCCAGACCAGCAACATTGAACGAGTCAACGATGCTGTAGAGTTCGTTCACGCTGAACCGGCCCGGAATGCCATCTCCGAACAGATCAGCCAGCACGATGCTCCAGTCGAACTGCATGTCCCAACCTTCGGTCCGGATGAACGTCGAGTTCACCACCGATGTGTCAACAGACACAACCTGACCCGTGATCGGATCGCGGATGATCTGCTGGCAGTCGATGAGGGACTGCGGCGTCGGCACCAGGTTGCCATAGCACGAGTTCAGGATCGTCTGCGCTCCGCGAGAACCGATGAAGTCTTGCACTTCGATTTCGTAGTGATCCACCGTCGCGCGTAGGCGGCCCAGCGGGAACCACGAGTCGTCGGTCTGGAACACGAAACCGTAGGTCAAGCTTTCCGACGTTTCCGGTTTCAGGTTCGGGTTGCCGAACGCAAAGGCCTGAACCTGTGCATTCACGGCGGCGAAGCCCGGATAGAGGCCGGCCGGAACGAAGCCCGACTGGATGTTCGTGTTGACTGAGCAGAACGCCTGGATCGCGGCATTGCCGGTCTGGCAAGGATCCGTGTATTGCGGGAAGCCTTGATCGCCGTTCAGGAACAGTTCGAACACGTTCGGTGCACGCGTTGCGGAGTTGAAGATACCCCGGAACCGGATGAAGTCGAACGGTGCCCACTCCGCGCCGTACTTGTACGTGTCGACCACGCCGGCGCTCGAGTTGTAGTCGGATTTGCGATAACCGCCTTCAACACCGAGGTACTTGAAGAACGGTTGGTCGGCCACCAACGGGATCTGGACTTCCGTAAAGAGCTCGTACACGTCCAGGCTGCCGGCTTGATCTTGCTCGGCGTTGAAGCCGGCGATGTCGCCGTTCTTTTGGGCGTCGTCCACGCTCTTGCGAACTTGGTCGAGGCGGTACTCACCACCAACGACCATGGCGATCGCGCCGGCACCGGTCAGATTCCACAATTCGCCGGTCGCATAACCGGTGACGCGAGTCTGCTCGATGTTCGTTGTCGTCTTGGTGTTCACGCCCAAGAAGTTACGCATCGCATCCGTAAAGTTCGCTTGGTTCCCTTCGAACCCGAAGATATCGATGGGTACGCAACCTGGCAGCATGCCCGGCAGAGGATTGCCCAGATCGTCTTGGCAACCGCGCAGGCCCTGAATGAACTGCGTCCGGCCGAGGTTGTTCTTCAACACCTCGTAGGCGCCCGTGCGTCCGTAGGCAGCCGACACGTTCCACTCCCAGGTATCGCTGAACTTGCCGTTCAAGTCGCCCCAGAACTGCAGTGACGAGCTGGTGAAGTCGCCAACGCGCGGACCGATCACGCTCGAACGCCAGTTGTTGACCTGGATGTTGCCAAGCGGATTCGGACGGGTATTGATTGCCTGCCAGAAGTCCGGATGGTTCGTGCTGATCAACGTTTGCATCGCGGGCGTCAACACGACATTGAACCGCTCGACAGCGCTCGTGATCGGCGTCGGCGCGAGCTGCACCTGCGTGACCGATTCCGTGTACTTGGCGCCGATGTTGAGCGTCAAGTCTTTCTCGATATCATAGTGGCCGAACATCGACAGGTTAAACCGCTCCGCCGGCAGGATAATGAAGTTATCCGGCGCGAAATTGTAGCGGCTTGATCCTGCGGAGCGATCCGGCACGCGGCAGCGCGCCAGGTTGTGGTTCGGAACCAACTGACCCAACGAGTTGAACGTCACGGTGGACGTGCTTGGCACGTTGGCACCCGCCGTCGTCAGGTCGCAGTCCGTGTTGGCGCCCGTAAACCGCGGCGCAACAAGGGGGCTATTGATCGCATCCGTCAACGTGAACGCACCAGCGCCGAAGTTGTTGCCCGGGCTCGTGAAGATACCCCATGGCGGCGTTGCTGAGCCACCCGGCAGGAAGTTGAACCCAACGGTTCCAGGTCCGTAAATCGCACTCAGCTGTGCATTGCTCAGGTACTCGCTCGGATGATCCGCAATGCGAACATCAAGATAGACACCGTTGATCGAGTCATAAACGCTCTGCAACGCAGCCGACACACGAGAGTAGGCGAATTCCTTCTGGAGCACGCCTTCGCGGTGGAACCACGAACCGTAGAACGTGATGTTCCCGCGACCGTCGCCCGAGCTGAAGCCCATCAACGCGTCGATGCCGCGCGTCTCGCCGAGCGCACGCTCTGCTTGACCGGCAAGCACGTTCACTTCGAAGCCTTCGAAGTCCTTCTTCAAAATGAAGTTGATCGCACCAGCGAGGGCGTCGGAGCCGTACACCGCCGAAGCACCGCCCGTCACAACTTCGATACGCTCGATCAAACCGGCCGGGATCGTGTTGATGTCCACAACGCCCGTCGGCGAGGAGCCGGGGACGCGCTGTCCGTTGATCAGCACGAGCGTACGGCCCGGGCCAAGGCCGCGCAGGTCGACCGTGGCGAAGTTCTCACCACCCGAGTTGTTCGAGGTGATTGTGTTGCCGGGAACAAGCGACGGCAGGTCGTTCAACAACCGTTCGACCGACGTCGTATTCGTTTGCTCCAGCGTCTGCGAGGTCACTGTCGTGACCGGGCTGATCGCCGTGAAGTCTTTCTTCTGCAGGCGCGTACCGGTGACCGTCACTTTCTCGACGGGCGCCGATGAGTCTTGCGCGGAAGCGACGCCAACCGCGGCAAACGCGGCGCTCGCCATCAGCGCAGACTTCAATCCAGAAATTCCCTTTGTATTCAACACGTTGTAGCCCCCTTCTACCTTCGCCCAGGATTCCCCAAACCAAACCGCTAATTGCAACTCGTATTTGTCCGGGCGGTGCAAATACGTGCGAACAAGAAAGGTTCCGGACTCATCCGGGCTTCCCCATTCATCGGCACGGATCGTATCGATGACTACAACCACCGTTCAACCCATTTCAGAGGGGCTTGAGCGCATTTGAGACAACGTGTGGCTCCGATGCATCATGAGACATCAGAGCTAAGCAATTGATTTTCCATCATTTTGGATTCAACCGTAACCGGCTGCTGATGAAGGCACCACTTTGCGACGCGAGTCCAACGGTCGATCTCCATTGCACGTTATAGTGGCACGACTGGGGCGCGACTGAGCCTAACCGGCCTCACTTGTGGCTCACGGGCAACAACTAATTAAGAAGCGGCACGGGGCGCTCAAATATCTCGGACAAGCCACTTCCACGCCTGTAGGGTTGTAGCGAAGGCGTGATGCACGAACACGATGCACCGACGCCGGCACGTGCGTTCGTTTGAACTTCGCCGCGAGCGAAATAAATAAACAGAGGGGGTGTGATGGGGTTGAAGAGGGTTCTTGTTGGCGCAGCATCTGCGCTGGCGCTCACCGCAAGCGTGGCAAGCGCCGGCGGCTACGATCGCGACGGCTGGTATCTCGGACTTGAGGCCGGTTGGGTTCGCGTGAACGAAACGGAACTGCCCGGCTCGGGCATCAACTCGCTTGAGTTCGATGATGGCTGGGGCGCTCTCGGCACTGTCGGCTACGCGTTCCGCGACAGCCGCTGGCGTATCGAAGGCGAAATTGGCTACCGGTTGAACGATGTTGTTCCAGTGCTCCGTCAAATTGACGAAGGCGAACTTGAAGAATGGACCGGCATGATCAATGCCGTGTACGACCTTCCGCTGCGCTCGGACCGCTTTGGTCTGTCGGTCGGCGTTGGTGCAGGCATCGACAACGCCCGACTGAGAATCAACAACATCGAAGACAACGACAAGTCGTTTGCCGCTCAAGGCATCGTGGGCATGACCTACCGC
>CAZYGK010000020.1:0-40948 GCA_964647355.1 uncultured Flavobacteriaceae bacterium
CGCCCTCGATCCAAATCATGAAACAAATCATGAGCGACCGCATGTACCCGCTCACGCTCGAAGGCCTGGACAAGGCGATGCGGGAATTGAGCCGCTGAGGCGTATCGAACGAAGTATCGTTTTGAGCTAGCAAAGCGCAGTCTACTCCAGCGCATATTCCGCTCGCGGGCGGATCAAGCGACCTGTGGCCCGTTGCTCGAACGCGTGCGCGATCCAGCCCACGGACCGGCCGATCGCAAAGAGCGCCAGCGCCGCACCTGCAGGCAGATCGAAACGGCGTTCAAGGGCCAGCAGACCGAGATCGACGTTCGGCTCGACCCCGGCCATCGAGCGTGCGGCACGCAGGGTTGCGGCCATGGTCTCGTCGAGCGCGACGGCGGAAACGAGTTCCGCGCCGCGAGGATCGGCGTCGCGATAGACGGAGTTGCCGAAGCCTGGAAGCGTCTCGCCGCGGCCGAGCCGCGCAACCACGGCGCCCGGCGCATCGCCCGTGGCATCGATTTCCGCCAACAAGGCTCGCAGCCGCTCCGTTGCGCCGCCGTGTTTCGGCCCGCTCATCGCCGCGAGCCCCGCGATCACGCAGTTCGTCAAGTTGGCGCCCGTCGACGCCACGACCCTGACCGCGAATGTCGAAGCATTCAGTTCGTGATCCGCGAGCAGAACGAGCGCCCGCCGGATAAGCTCGGCCGCCTTCGGCCTCCGCCATGCAGCGCTGATCGCGCGATGGATCGGTCCCTTATAGGGCGCATCGCCTCCTGCAACCGCGACGACGAGAGCGGCAACGAGACGCGCAGCCGCCTGGAACGCATGCGGGCCCGGCCGGCCGGCAGTGGGCGCCTCCTGATCGGCCAGCAACGACAGCAGCAAGCTCCCGCGGCTCGTGGCGCTCGCCGGCGCGCAGTTTGCTGCAACGGAACGCCACCCCTCGACCCCACGCGGATCGAACCGGACGGCCGAGAACGGATCTTCCTCCGCCGCCCACAACAGCCGCGCCGTTTCTTCCAAAGTCGCAGCACGCGACAAGGCGACGGCCTCGCGGTCGCGATAGAAGCAACGATCGTCCTCGAAGTGTGTGATCCGCGACTTCAACACGGGCAGGCCGTAGTCGAGCGCCGTCGCCGCAGCCGCGTAGGGCCGGCGTGTACGCCGGCGGCGATCGATCAAGGCCGCAATATCGGTCGCCGAGTAAAGACACGCCTTCGGTTCGCGCGGGTGCGGCACCGAACGGATCAGGCCGCGACTGACGTAAACGTAGAGCGTCGCCCGCGAAATGCTGAGCGCCCGCGTCGCGGCTGCGGAATCCAGCAGCGCGCCACGCCCGGTTTCGCGCAAAGCACTGCTCTTTTTGGGTCTCATATTAACACGTTGATTTAAGATTGACGCTCGCAGCGCGAACCTTTCATCATTTCACGCGTGACGGAAAGTGTTTCCGTGCGGGAGAGCCCTTGAGATGCTGCGAATAGTCCTGCTGACGCTGCTTGCACTCATCGTTTGGACGGCACTCGTCGTCACAGGCACGCTCGAAGGGTGGTGGCGCCGCCAGCTCGCGCCCACCGGCAACTTCGAGGCCTTTCGCGCTGCTGTCGTCGCCGAAATCGGCGCCAAACACAAAGGCAACGCTGTCCTCGCTTTGCTCGTTGACGGCAAGGTCGCGGGCACACATTTCGTCTCGAACGGAAAGCCGGTCGACGGCGACAGCCGCTTCCAAGTCGCCTCGATGAGCAAGCTCGTCACGGCTTGGGGCATCATGGCGCTGGTCGAAGAAGGCAAGCTCGACCTCGACAAACCGGTGTCGATCTATCTCAAGCGGTGGAAGCTGCCGCCGGGAAAATTCGACAACAATGGCGTCACCGTCCGCCGCCTTTTGAGCCATACCGCCGGCCTGACCGACGGCCTCGGCTACGCGGGCTTCGCACCGGGCGCTCCGCTGCAAAGTCTCGAAGCCTCGCTGACCCGCGCCGCCGACGCATCCCCGGGCCATGATGGTCGCACGCGCGTCGGCATCGAACCGGCATCGGCGTTCAAATACTCCGGCGGCGGCTACACGCTGCTCCAGCTCTTGATCGAAGAGGTATCCGGACAGTCATTCAACGACTATATGACGGCAAAGGTCTTCACGCCGCTCGGCATGACGCGCTCCACTTTCGTGCTCGGCGACGACAACGACGTTGCTGACTTCTTCGACGAACGCGGTCGTCCCGCCACACACTTCCGCTTCACGGCGCTGGCAGCCGCCTCGCTCTACACCACAGCGTCGGACATGGCGCGCTTCCTCCAGGCGCATGTGAAGGGCACAAGCGGCGCACCGCCCGGCCGCGGCGTGTTGCGGCCGCAAACGCTGCAAGAGATGCGCCGCCCGCATGCTGCGCAATTCGGCATCGACATCTGGGGGCTGGGCACCATCCTCTATGCGCCCAACAAAGCCGGCAGCTTCATCATCGGCCATGACGGCAACAACGAGCCCGCGATCAACACCGCCGCCCGCATCGATCCCGCCACCGGCGACGGCATCGTCTTGCTTGAAACCGGCAATCCGACGCTCGCGACCAAGATCGCAAGCGAATGGATTTTTTGGAACGTCGGTAAGGTCGATCTGCTGTTGTTCATGCTGGAGCTGAACGACCTCTTGACTACGTTGGCCGCCGGCTGGGCCGCGATCGTCGTCCTCGCAATCGTCCTCGCGTGGCGCAGACGCAGCAGCGCCTAACAAGTCTCAATTGCCGAGCGCGCTCTAGGTCCGCCCGAACTCTTTCTGATACCGCGGAATGAAGAGTTCGCGCCCCTTAATGGCCGACGTCAAGAACGGCCCGACCGCCACGCCCTTGCGCGTCAGCGGCAAAACGCTCGCCCCCTTCTTCGCCCCGAGCGGGATGAGAATGGGCGGCGAGGGCCACGGCGTATAGCGTGCGAGCGACTCAGCCTTCTTACCCGCCAGCACCGCCTTGATCGTCTTCGTGAGCCACGGCTGTTGCCGCATGATCGCGACGATCGTCATCCCATCGCCCACGGCAATCGCATCGCCGAGCGCGAACACGTTCGGATGGGATGAGGGGCGCAGCCAGCCATCGACCTCGGCACGCCCGATCGTATCGAACTTCGCGCCAGGCAATGGCCGCAGAAGATCCGTCACCGGCTTCGCGCCGACGACCGGAAAGACCAAGTCCGCCTCAACCGGCGCGCCGCCGTTCACCTCGACGCGACCCGCAAACGGCGCATCCATCTGCTTCAACCCGCGCGCCGTAGCGCCCAACCGCAACGTGACGCCCATACCCTTGAGCTGCGCTTCGAGCTTGCGGCCCAACCCCGGCGCGAACCCTGGAAACAGCGTCGGCGTCGACGAGATCAGCGTCACCGCCTTGCCGCGCATGCCGGTCGCGATCTCACCGGCAAGCTCTGTCCCAACCGCACCCGCGCCGACGATGGCGACCGACTTGGCCGCGCAAAGCTGTTCGTGCGCCGCATGGCTCGCCGCGATCATGCCGGCGACATCGTCGCCCTTCGGCTTGAACGGGCTCGCGTAGCTCGACCCCGTCGCAACGACGATGATTTCGCCCTCGACCGTACGCCCATCCGAAAGTTTCACCGACCGGTCGCCAACCTCGACGACACGCGCGCGCACGACCTTGCCGCGCTTCAGCAACCGGTCATAGGGGATCGCGATCTTCTCGAACAATTTCGGCTCGACGATCGCCCGCATTGCGGCGACGTTGTGGAAGAACCGGTCGCGCGGCTCGACCAGCGCAACCTCTGCCGCCCCGTCCAACGATCGCGCGAGCGTGAACCCCGCATAGCTGCCGCCGATGATGATCACACGTTTCAAGTTGTCGTCCCCCTTCGAGTATTGGCCGCGTGGGCCGCACCACGAACCCGCCGGATCGATGCGATCATCCGTAGGCGCGCACGCGCCCGCGACAGTAGCGAAACCTACTCTTGCCGCAACCGCCATTTCGCCTTATCGACGCGTGCTGACCGCAGTCGCGAAGCATGCATGAGGATCGACCCGATGTTGAACCGTCCGATGCGTGGCGCCACCGCACTGACGCTGTCTCTACTGCTTTTCGGGTGCGGCCCGGCATCCAAAGAAGCACCACCCACTGAGAACGGCGTCTATGTCGTTCACGGCATCTGCTTTGGCGAAGGCGAGTGCTATCGCCATTGGCGAGCCTCCAAGCCGACCAAGCTTCTCGATCGCCCCGATCCCGCATCGCCGGTGGTCGCGACCGTGACGCCGGGCCAGTGGGTCGAAACCGTCGAGGGCCAACTTCGCATGCTGCCCCTTCGCGGCGTCGTCAATCGCGACGTGAAGCAGCCACCGCTCGCCAAAGGCGATGTCGTCTACATGCTCGAACCCCTGGGTGAAGGGTTCTATGTCCTCTGGCACAAGGGCAAGACACCGGAGCACGACTGGGCATCCGGCGACGACGGTGAGCCGATCACCAGGGACAAACCGCAAGACCCGCCCCCAAGCGCAGTCCTTGGATGGTGGGTGAAGCTCAAGCCAGAAACCGGATCGTCCGGCTGGATGAAGGACCCAGTGTTCGAATGCATGGGCTCGCTCGCCGGCGATGCGAACTGCCGCGACTGAGAGCGAATTTAACCGCCCGATCTTCTGCCGAACAGACTTCCGAACAGGCTCTGGCCCACCCAGAGGATCAGCGTCAGCACGACCACGCGCGTGAACAACGTCATCAGCGCGAGCGCGATCGCAGTGTCGCCGACGAGCAGCGCGAAGAGCGCCGATGGCTGCCCGTAACCGCTCACCTCTTCGGCCGCACCCATGATCATGTACTTGAGGCTGCCCGCCGCCTCGATAAAGCCCTGCACCCAATCCGGCGTGAACCACACCATCAGTCCCAAGACGACGAACGACAGGAAGAACGAGACGATGCTGCGCCACGTCTGCCAAAGAAAGTGACCGATGCTCATGGTTAACCCCGAAGTACGACAAGCAACCGCAATCGTCCCCGCGCGCCTCACACAAGTCAAGCGTGTGCGTTGCTGCAGTGCCGGGGTTCGCAGCGCTAAGCCACGCACCGCATGTGCCCACGTGGTCACGGCATGATTGCGCTCGTGTGAGACAATGGGCGTTCATTCCGCCGCCGCGCGCAAGGCCTTTTGGGCCGGCGGCATCTTGCCGGTCAGAAAGCCGACGAGCATGCGCGTCAACTCCTCCGCAAGCGCTCCCGATGCCAGCGCCTTCGGTTGCGCACACACGGCGCTATGCACGACCGCCTCAACCGTGCGCGTCATGATGTAGACGGCAACATCGATATCGGCGACGGATATCTCGCTCCTGCGCGCCTCAAGCACCCCGCGGACTCGCGCCTCCATGCGCTGGGTGAAGGCAACCTTCCAGTCGAGCGCGCCGAGCCGCGGCACTTCTTCCGATAAGACGCGATGCAAAACCGGGTCGATTTGGTGCGATCGCACATTCTCTTCAATCCCGACGCGGATCACTTCGGCGAGCGGCGCGGTACGCGCAAGTTCCGCCATCTCCTCGACGCCGCGCTCGATCTCGACAACGTGCCGGCGCATCAACTCCGAGAGCAATGCATCCTTGTTCGGAAAGTACTGATAGAGCGAGCCGATGCTGACGCCGGCTCTTTCCGCGACACGGTTCGTCGTAAATGCATCGTACCCGTGCTTGACGAGAATGTGAGCAGCCGCCTCCACGATCGCTTCGACCGTCGCCCTGGAGCGGTCCTGCTCCGGCGATTTCCGCGGATTTGCGGTCTTCTTCCGGCGTTGAGCCATCGCCACACCTCATGCGAGTACAAAAACCGAGCAAACGCTCATATAACATGAGCAATAGCTCGGATCGCCCACAAGGACAAGCCGATGACCGCAGCCGTCGCATGCAAGCAGCCTCCGAAAATCGTCGCGCCCATCATCGACGCGCACAAATGCGAAGGCGCCGGCGACTGCGTCGAGGCCTGTCCGTACGACGTCTTCGAAATCCGCAAACTCACGCCAGCTGAGTTGAAGGCACTACCCTGGGTGCCATGGCTGAAGGTCTTGGCACATGGCGGAAAACAAGGATTTGTCGTCTCGCCCGACGTCTGCCACGCCTGCGGCTCATGCGTCGCCGCCTGCCCCGAACGAGCGATCCGCCTCACGAGAGTGGAGCAAAGCAAATGACGACGGCCCTCGCCGATGCGGACCTTGGCCTCGACGATGCACGCGTATCCACCACGTTGCGGCGCCTTCATACGCGTGCGCGCAACGACATCTGGATCTTTCTGCGCGCCGCACCCGCGGCGCTCGGCAGCGTCATGCGCGGCCGCTCGGCGATCGAGGGCGTGCAGCCTTATCTCAAGAACGCCTACATCCCCGTCGATCCCGATCAGGGAAAGATGCTCTACGTCACGGCGCGCGCGATTCGAGCGAAAACGATCGTCGAGTTCGGAACGTCGTTCGGCATTTCGACGATTTACCTCGCCGCTGCGGCGCGTGCGAACAATGGTCGCGTCATCGGCAGCGAAATCGAGTCCGCAAAAGTTAAAGCTGCGCGCGAAAACGTCGCGGACGCGGGGTTGCAACAATTCGTTGATATTCGTGAAGGCGACGCGATGAAAACCCTCGCGCACATCGACGCACCCGTCGATTTCGTGCTGCTCGACGGTTGGAAGGACCTTTATCTGCCGATGATCGATTTGCTTGCACCGAAAATGAGCAGCGGCGCGGTTGTGTTGGCTGACAATATTTTCACTTTCAAAAAAACGCTGCGTCCGTACGTTCGCCGCATGCAGGACCGCAGCAACGGATTCGCTTCCGTTACGTTACCGCTCGGTCATGGGATGGAGTACTCGGTCAAGTTATGACCGTCGTCACAAGACGCTGTGCACACGCGTCATCTATCCCGGAAGCGTTGAATCAGTTGATGTTCACCACTACATCCGGGGGCATGAAGTCCCGGACGGGGAGACCCGCCATGCTTGATCGTGCCTACGTACCCGCACTCGGCGACCGCCGCTTGTCGCCGTTTTACGATACGACCGTCGCGCTGATGACGTGCGAGCGCACCTGGCGCCGCGCCTTCATCAAGCAGATCGCACCCGAGCCGCGCGACGTTATCCTCGATGTCGGTTGCGGCACCGGTACGCTCGCGATCATGCTTGCAAAGGCGTGCCCGGGCGCGTCGGTCTATGCCATCGATCCGGACCCCGACATACTCTCGCGCGCCGAGCTAAAGGCGCGCAGCGCCGGTGTCCTCGTCCATTTCGCCAAGGGCTACGCGCAAGAGACGGCAGCTGCGGGCGTGCGCCCGAACAAGATCGTCACAAGCCTCGTGCTGCACCAAGTGGCGCCAGCCGGCAAACGGGCTTCGCTTTTGAGTGCGTTCGCGGCGTTGCGTTCGGGCGGCGAACTGCATGTCGCCGACTACGGCGAACAAAAGTCGCCGCTAATGCGCTTTGCTTTTCGGCAGGTTCAGGCGCTGGACGGTTACGCAAACACGCAACCGAACGCCGACGGCATCCTTCCCGCACTGATGGCAGAGGCGGGCTTCTCCGGCATCGAGACGACGCAAGTCATCCCGACGCCGACCGGCGCGATTTCCCTATACCGGGCCCACCGCGCCTGACGCACTACTGTGTCGCGGTTTGCTCGCGCTTCCGGAAGGCGGTCGTCATCGTTGCCGGTTCGGGCGCCGTGACCTCGTGGATCTTCGTCAGCTGAGCGTGCGCGACGATGCTCGACGGCGTTACCACTTCGCGCTTGATAAACATTGCCCAGCATTGCTCGGCATCGAAACGGCGCTTCTGACAATCCTCGTCCGCCGCCCACTTGCGAGTGAACATTGAGCGCACGCCCGTCAGGTCGCCGACCTTCATGGCCTTCTGCATGCGCCCGAGATCGAAGCCGATATCGCTGTAGGCAAGCCGCACGAGCTCGCTCGAATAAAGCTGCTCCCAGCTGCGCCGCAGGAAGAAGTCGTTGGGCTTGCCCATCTGCCGGCGAGCGGCGGCAACCACGGCCGCGCGTTGCGTGTCGTTCAGGGCCGTAAGACGATAGACAGAATAGGCGCTGCCCTTGCCGCGCGCCAAGAACTCGCGCACCGGCGTCTCGACAACCTTGTCCGCGGCCTCGATCACGACGGCACCGTCTTCCCGCGCTTCGACCATGCCGATATGCGTCATGCCGCTGCCATCTGCCGCAAACAACGGAAGCACGTCCGCCACCTTCGAATCCTGCACGATCAAATCGCCGCTCTTCCACTCGACCGGATCGCGCACAGTCGTCGCATACGCGAACAAATACGCGCTGAGCAGGATGGTGAAAAGTGCACCGCCGAGAACGACAAGGACAGGAGGTTTCATGGCACGCAATCTCTTTCGAGGAACCGCCAAGCGTGGCATGCACCGTGTAAACGGGGCGGTAACCGGCAAGCTTAACGAAAGATGATTGGCGCAGACTTACGTCGCGCTGCCCCAATAATTGTAGCCGGCAAAGCGCGGCGTCGCGGGCAAATACATCGTCTCCATCTTCTCGATCGTAAACCCGCCCTCGCGAATGAGCTCCGGAATCGGCCGCCCGACATGGCAGCCGCCGCCGATTGCCTTCCAAACCGGCGTGATCCGCTCCTGCCACTTCTGAACGTCGGGATCGGGGGCCTTGCCGTGCTCGCAAAAGATCAACCGCCCGCCGGGTTTGAGCACGCGCCGCATACCCTTCAGCGCGCGCACGACCTCGGGGATCGTGCAAAGCGTATAGGTCACGAGCACCGTGTCGGCCGCCCCGCTCTCAAGCGGTATCTCTTCGGCCTTGAGGTCCAAGAACTCGAGACTGAACGAGATGTCCTTCGCCCGCTTCAACGCCCGCGCCCGCATCTCTGCCGACGGTTCCAGCCCCCAAACGTGGCTGACCTTCGCACTGTTGTAGAATTGAAGGTTCTGCCCAGCGCCGATGCCGATCTCGAGCACACGGCCCTCCGCCAGCGGCACGACCTTCTTGCGTTGATAAGTGATCGGCTTTGCGCTCATCGCCATGTCGAGCAGCCAGGGCAAGACGCGCCGTTCGTAGAATCCCATGAATGAGCCTCAATGTCTGACGCCCTTTCATAGCACGAACAAAAAGAAAGTGCCGCCGGCGATTGGGGGAGAGAATCACCGGCGGCGAAGTTGACCCACGAACGAGTAGTGTATGCGGCCCCCGAAAAGCGTGCGTTTATGCAGGTTCCTGGCTGCCGGCACGGCGCTGCACCAGCCCGCCCATCTTCGGGCAAGGTGCCGCCGGCACCCCAAATCCTTCGTGCTTGCCGGACGGCGGAAGCGCTTCCTCGTCCTCCACGACATCTTCAAGATCTTCCGATGCTTCGAAGACCGGCATAAGCGGCGCTTCGCGTTGCTCGGGCTTAGATTGCAGGGTCGGCGTTCCCGCGCGGCGCGCGCGCACCGCGTCGAGTGCGCGCTGCATGTCTTCCTTGGTGACGGCCGCCGTCGGCTGCGTCGAAAACATCGGCTTGGCTGCCGGCATTAGCGGTGCCGGCATTGCCTCGGGTTGCACCACGGCGCGCGGCGCGACAGGACGCGCATCCATCACCACCGTTCCGCGAGCCCAAGTACCGTCCCAAGCCAGCAAGTCGTCGAGCGACAGCGGCTTCTGGATCCACACACCCTGCGCCGCCGTAAATCCAACACCGGCAAGACCTGCCATTGTCGCCTCGTCTTCCGCGCCGACAGCCACAGCCTCAAGCTGGAACTGGCGGGCAAAACGAAGGCGCCCGGCGATCGCACCTTTGCCCTTCACACCAAGACGCTGCGCCAAGCGAATGCTCGCCGGTCCGCCGACCTTGATCAAGGTGAAAGGCATGGGCTCGAATTGGCTGAGGTCGACGGGCACAATACCGCCGCCGTCGAGCGCGACGTGCACGCCGAGTTTGCGCACCTCAAGCAACGCCTCGCAGAGCGCCTCGGGCTCTTGCGCTACGGCGCGCTCGGGCACTTCGATGATCACCCGGCCGGCGTCGAGCTTGTACTCGTTGAGCAAGAGTTCGAGCCCGTGAGCAAACCCGGGTGCCGTTACGGTTCCCGGCGCCACGTTGATCGACACCGACCAGTCCTTGCCCTGCTTCGTCCACTTTCGGGCGCCGTCGAGCGCCGCATGGAAAACGAACCCCGTCATATCGGCCATGCGCCCTTGCGCCTCGACGAAATCGAGAAACAGCCCCGGCGGAAGCAGCCCATATTGCGGGTGCTGCCAACGCACGAAGACCTCGGCGCCGGTCATTCGTTCGCTGGACAAATCCACCGTCGGCTGAAACACCACGTGGAATTCGTTGCGTTGGAACGCCCGATCGATGTCAGATGGGTCGAGCCGGAATGACTTGTCGCTCATGGGGTAACCTCTGTTCGCATGCGGCTTGTGCCGCTTGTCACAAGGTTTACCGGATAACCCTTTAAGGGAGCCTCCAGCGGCTAGGCTGCATTTGAATTGCTACGTTTTGAACTAACTTTGAGAGCACCGATGTCGGACGTAAAAAAACCCGCAAATCCTCTACCTTCCGCGACGATTCTGCTGCTTCGCGACGGCGCGTCCGGTCTCGAAGTATTCATGGTAAAGCGACATCATCAGATCGATTTCGCCTCCGGCGCCTTGGTTTTTCCGGGCGGCAAACTTGATCCGCATGACGGCGACCCAGCACTTCGTAACCACGCCGATGGGGCCGGAAACCTTGACGATCTGAGACTGGGCCTCGCCGCCTGCGCGATCCGCGAAGGCTTCGAAGAGTCCGGAATCCTCTTGGCCCGCAAACCCGGCGCGAGCGGATACATCGATGCCGCTGCATCGAGTGCGCTGGCACCGTGGCGCCCAAAATTGAACAACAGCGAAGTAGGACTTGTTGAATTTCTGACGCGTGAAAGCCTGCGCCTCGCCTGCGATGCGTTGGTGCCGTTCGCACACTGGGTTACGCCAGTCTTTATGCCGAAGCGCTTCGACACGTTCTTCTATCTGGCCGCCACACCCGAGGGCCAACTCGGCCGCCACGACGGTTCCGAATCCGTTGACTCCGTTTGGGTCAACCCGAACGAAGCGATCGAGGACAAACGCTGGACGATCATCTTTCCGACCAAGATGAACCTGGTGAAACTCGGCAAAGCCAAAACCGTGTCCGAAGCAATCGCCAACGCCAAGGCCGACCGGATCGTCACCGTCGAACCGAAAGTCATCCAGCGGGACGGCAAGCAATTGCTCACCATCCCGGAAGACGCGGGCTACGGAAAAATCGAAGCCCCGATCGACATGTTGCGCGGATAATTAGTCCGTCAACTTGAACGAAAGGCGCGCCCGCACGACGTCGATGTCGAACTCGACATCGCGCCGGTTGCCCGCGACATACTGATCGCCGTGGCGCTGCTCGCCGAGGTCGACGTGAAGATACTCAAGGCCGACAGACCAATCCGGCGCGATCGCATACTCGGCGCCTGCGCCCAGATACCACCCGTTGTGCCAAACGCTATCCTTGACGTCCGCAAGCCCCGTGGCGACGATCACCGCATCGGTGGTGATGTCCGCACCCGCAAAGCCGCCTGACGCCGTCAAAAGCCACTGCTCCGTCGCATAGCCGAGCCGCGTACCCACAGTCGTCAACGACTCGACATCGGTAACGCGGCAAACGACGAACCCATCGCGGCAGCTGACCAGCGAGGGGTCGGCCGAGTTCGCGCCCTCCAAGGTTGTGTCGCCAAACGAAACCTCAAAACCAATGACGATCGCACCCTTCTGCATCTGATAGCCGGCGTGCCCACCATAAGCGACGCCGTCCGTATCTATCGTGAGCGGCGTTCCGCCGGCACCGAACGGGTAGAACTCGTCCGCCGTGCCCCACGCGCCCCCGACATTGGCGCCCAAATAAAGACCTGACCAATCGTTGCCGGCCTGCGCGCTGGACACAGCGCCGACAGCAACCACACACAACAACGCACGCAAGCTCAACCGAGACATCTGCCCCTCTCCCGCGAAGTCAAACTCCACGAGAGATGCCACCGATCGTGCCAGGCCGCGCTCCCCAAACGGGTAGGCAATGACTAACCGGCCGGAACGTCCTTAATTAGCGCGACCAGCTGTGCCTGGCTTTCAGCACCCGTCTTCCGGAACGCGCCTTTGAGCAGGTAACGCGCTGCTTCGATCGTGACGCCGCGCTCCGACGCGTAGTCCTGAAGGGATTTTCCGGCCGCCAGCGCCGCGGCAAGACGCGCTTCCGTCGCTGTCAGATTGAACCAAGCACGCAAGCGATCCGCTTCGATCAGTGGCGCGGGATGTGGCTGCGAGATCGACAGCAGAACAGATGCACCCTCGACCCATCCGCCGAGTGCTTGCTCGCGTTGCGGCTTCATTGTCATGGCGAGAAGCGCCATCGAACGGTCGTCGGCGCCCTCCAATCGAAGAGCCAAGCTGCCGGGCTGGGCACCGGCGGCAAGTTCACCCAATTGCCTCTGCACGTCGGGATCGCGAAACACGACGCGCCCGCGCTCGATGGAGAACACCCGCTCCGCCGCCAACGCTTGCCCCCGCGCATTGCAGTTGACGATCGAAAGATCCTCGCGCAAGGCCAGCATCGCGACGTGACCGAGATTTAAAAACGCCTCTGCACCCGCCGCACGCAACCGCGCCCCGACCAAGCCGTGACTCAAGCGCATCGCGCGCTGCACATGCGGCGCGATCAAGCGCAAACCCCGTCGCAGCTGGCGCAGATCGTAACCATCGGGGCCGGGCATCGCGATCGCGAGCTGTTCGTGCGCAGCCCGATCGAACACGACGAAGAGGGCAAGCTCGATATTCCAAGTCTTCAGAAACTGCTTGTAGAGATCGCTCGCAAGAAATTCCTCGCGCGAAATCAGGGCATCCGTATCTGCAACCTCGCCCAGCGGGATAGTCACCGACCGGCTACTCCAGGGATTCATGCCCGCGAAAACGGTCTCGTAGGCTTGCCGGGCATGTGCCACCAGACCCGTCGCACCCACCCAGCGCACGCTGGGCGTGTTCATGCCTTCCCACATCAGCATGGCAACGTCCCAGTTCGGCGGACTGAAGGTCGCCACAAACCGCGTGAGCGTGTTGTCCCAGCGCTCTGGCTGCAGGACGCACTCGTAGATGTCGCCGATGAGGCCGCTAAGGCCTTCAGGGGTGAGCTCTTTTCCCACGCGCTAGCCCGTAACGAATTGCTCAGCCAAAATGCGCTCTTGGAGTGAGCGGTCTGGATCGAACAAAATCGTTACCGACACGCTGGCGTCCTCCGCAACGGACACTTCCGTCACTTCGCGCACTTCTGTGTGGTCCGCAACAGCGCTGACCGGACGCTTGTCGGCTTCCAATATTTCGAAGGCGACCTTCGCCGAATGCGGCAGCAGCGCCCCGCGCCAGCGCCGCGGCCGGAAGGCGCTGATCGGCGTTAGAGCGAGCAGCGCGGCGTCGATCGGCAGGATCGGACCGTTGACGGACAGATTATACGCCGTCGACCCCGCAGGCGTGGAAAGCAGGATGCCGTCGCAGATCAACTCTTCCAATCGCACGATGCCGTCGATCGAAATGCGCAGCTTTGCCGCCTGGCGCGTCTCGCGCAGCATCGAAACTTCGTTGAACGCAAGCGCCGTGTGCGACTTCCCCGACGCCGTCTTCACCTTCATCTTCAGCGGGCGAATGGCCTGCGCCTCGGTGATGTCGAGCCGCTCCAGGAAATCGCTGGGCGAGTATTCGTTCATCAAGAACCCGACCGACCCGCAGTTCATGCCGTAGATCGGCAGCCCGCGTTTGTGGCTCTTGTGCACGGTCTGCAGCATCAACCCGTCGCCGCCCAAGGCAACGATCACGTCGGCATCCGCCTTCGCGTTCCCGTAGCGCTTCGTCAGCTCTTTCAGCGCGGCTTGTGCCTCGGGCGCGCTGGACGCCGCAAACGTTGGTTTCTTGAAGCGCATCAGCCGCCCGTCACAGACATGTGCCGTGCAACGGCTGGAGAGTTCTTCCGCCGGTCGATCACAAAATCATGCCCCTTCGGCTTGCGTGCGATCGCCGCATCGATTGCCGCGTGAAGCGCTGCATCCTCGGAACTCTCGCGCAACGGCTTGCGCAAGTCGGCCGCATCGTCTTGGCCGAGGCACATATAGAGCGTGCCCGTACACGTCAGCCGCACGCGATTGCAGCTTTCGCAAAAGTTATGCGTCATCGGGGTAATGAACCCGAGCCGCCCGCCGGTCTCAGCGACGCGCACATAGCGCGCCGGCCCGCCGGTCCGATAGTCGATCTCATCCAGCGTAAACTTCTGCGACAGCGCCGACCGCAACAAGGACAACGGCAAGTAATTGTCGACTCTGTCCGCATCGACCTCGCCCATCGGCATGGTCTCGATCAGCGTGAAGTCCATCCCCTTACCGTGGGCCCAAATCATGAGACGCTCGATTTCGCCCTCGTTGATGCCGCGCAGCGCGACCGTGTTGATCTTGATCTTGAGGCCCGCAGCCAACGCCGCATCAATCCCCTCAAGCACCGGCTCGACCTTCCCCCAGCGCGTGATGTCGCGAAACCGCACCGGATCGAGCGTATCCAACGACACGTTCACCCGCCGCACGCCGGCCGCCTTCAGATCGCCGGCAAACTTCGCAAGCTGACTGCCGTTCGTGGTGACGGTGAGTTCCTCGAGCGCACCGCTCCGCAAGTGACGGCCGAGCCTATTGACCAGGCTCATCACGTTGCGCCGGACAAGCGGCTCGCCGCCGGTCAGACGGAGCTTCTTGACGCCCTTCGCGACGAACGCCGAGCACAGCCGGTCCAACTCTTCCAGCGAGAGCAGGTCTGCCTTCGGCAGGAACGTCATGTCCTCCGCCATGCAGTAAGTGCAGCGGAAGTCACAGCGGTCCGTCACCGACACGCGCAAATAGGTGATGCGGCGGCCAAAGGGATCAAGCATGTGGGCAACTTAGCAGCCGGAGCCCACAGGTCCAGTGGGAGACAGTCGCACTTTGCGCGGAATCGTGGCTAACATCGCCCCAACGCTACGTTACTCACCGGACCCGCCAGAATGACCCGCTACATCCTCTCGATCGACCAAGGAACCACGTCTAGCCGCGCCATTCTGTTCGACACGCGCGGCACGCCGGTCAAAGTCGCGCAAGCCGAGCACAAGCAGTTCTACCCGCAAGACGGCTGGGTCGAGCACGATGCCGAGGAAATCTGGAACGCGACGCTCAAAGTGTCCCGCGAGGCGATCGCCGGTCAAGCGAACGCCGTCGCCGCCATCGGCATAACGAACCAGCGCGAAACGACTGTCCTCTGGGACCGGAAAACCGGTGCACCGATCCACAAAGCGATCGTCTGGCAGGACCGCCGCACGGCCGCCGCCTGTGCGCGCATGAAGGACGAAGGCAAAGAGAGCGCGATCGCGGCCAAGACCGGCCTCCTGCTCGACCCCTATTTCTCGGGCACCAAACTCGCCTGGCTCCTCGACAACGTGCCCGGCGCCCGCGGACGCGCCGAGAAAGGCGATCTCGCTTTCGGTACGATCGACAGTTGGCTCGTCTACCGCCTGACCGGCGGCAAAGTGCACGCAACCGACGCCACCAACGCCTCGCGCACACTGCTCTACGACATCGTCAAAGGCCGCTGGGACGGCGAAATTCTCGACTGGCTCAAAATCCCCGAAGCCGTCCTACCCACGGTGCACGACTCGGCCGCGCTCTACGGCAAGACCGACGAGAAGCTGCTCGGGGCCGCAATCCCGATCGCCGGCATCGCAGGCGACCAGCAAGCCGCGACCGTGGGTCAAGCCTGCCTCCGCCAAGGCCTGATGAAATCGACTTACGGCACCGGCTGCTTCGCGCTCGTCAACACCGGCGCCGCCATGGCGCCATCGAACAACCGACTGCTCTCGACGATCGCCTACGCGACGGGTGGCAAGCGCACCTACGCGCTCGAAGGTTCGATCTTCATGGCCGGCGCCACAATCCAATGGCTGCGCGACGGCTTGAAGCTGTTCAAGAACTCCGCCGACAGCGCCGCATTGGCGAAGCAAGCCGACCAGCGCTCGCGCGTCTATCTGGTGCCTGCGTTCGTGGGCCTTGGCGCACCCTATTGGGACGCCGATGCGCGCGGCGCGATCGTCGGCCTCACCCGCGACAGCGGCCACGCCGAGATTGCGAAAGCAGGGCTTGAGTCCGTCTGTTTCCAAACGCGCGATCTGCTCGAAGCCATGGCCGCCGACATGACGGCGGCGGGTCTTGGGAGCCCCGCAGCCCTGCGTGTCGACGGCGGCATGGTCGTGAACGACCTCTTCTGCCAGTGGCTCGCCGACCTTACCGGCCGCCCGATTGAACGCCCCGAAGTCGTGGAAACGACGGCACTCGGCGCCGCCTACCTCGCGGGCTTGGGTGCGGGGCTCTATGCCTCGCTCGACGAAGTCGCCTCAAGCTGGCGCTGCGAACGCCGCTTCGACCCCAAAATCGGCAGCGACGAACGCGACGCCAAATACGCGGGCTGGAAAGAAGCCGTGGGTAGGGTTCTGACCCAACGCTGATTTGACAGGGCGAAGCCAGAGGGGCCACTCTCGCTCCCGAACCCGCATTGCATTGGAGAAGCCTCATGTCCGCAGCTCTGCACGCCGTTCCCTCCGTCCGCGACAAGGTCTCGAAGGAAGAATGGCAAATCCGCACCGACCTCGCCGCAACCTATCGCCTGGTCGCGCACCACGGCTGGGCGGACATGATCTTCACCCACATCTCGGCGCGCGTGCCCGGGCCGGAACATCACTTCCTGATCAACCCTTATGGCTTGACCTTCGACGAGATCACGGCCTCCAGCCTCGTCAAGATCGACGTCGACGGCAACAAGGTGATGGACAGTCCTCATCCCGTAAACCCGGCGGGCTTCACGATCCACTCGGCGATCCACATGGCGCGCGAGGATGCGCTGGCGGTCATCCATGTGCACACGGCCGACGGCGTCGCCGTCTCGTGCCAGGCGCACGGCCTGCTGCCGATCAGCCAGCACGCGATGCTCGTCCACGCCGACGTCGCCTATCACGACTACGAAGGCGTCGCGCTCAATCACGACGAACGTCCGCGCCTCGTGAATGACCTCGGCAAGAAGAACATATTCATCCTGCGCAATCACGGCACGTTGACAGTCGGCAAAACCTGCGCCGACGCCTTCTTGCGCCTATACAATCTAGAGCGCGCCTGCACGATCCAGGTGAAGGCCCTGGCCGGAGGCGCGAAGATCAACCAGCCGAACGACGGCGTTCCCGACGTCGTCACCGGCCAAGTGTCGGGCATGAACGACAGCAGCGCCTTTGCCGACAGGATGGTGTGGCCGGCAATGCTCCGCCTGCTCGACCGCAAAGATCCCAGCTACCGCAACTAAGGCAACAACGATGAAGTTTGGCGCAGGTCAGCCGGTTCCCCGGCTTGAGGACGATCGTCTCATCACGGGCAAAGGCCAATTCACCGACGACCTAACGCTGCCCGGCGCAGCCCAAATGGTGCTGCTGCGCTCACCGCACGCGCACGCAAAGCTAAAAGAAGTCGATACGCTCCAAGCCCGCAGCGCGCCTGGCGTCATCGGCGTCTTTACACACAAAGATATCGAAGCCGCCGGCATCAAGCCGCTCCCCTGCGTGGCAGTCATGCCGAACCGGGATGGCAGCCAAATGGTGATCCCGCCGCGCTACGCGCTGGCCAAAGATCGCGTCAGCCACCTCGGCGAACCGGTCGCCATGGTCGTCGCCGAAACCGCAGCCCAAGCGCGCGACGCGGCGGAGATGATCAACGCCTACTACGAAGAACTCCCGGCCGTCGTCGATACGGTCGCGGCACTGACCGCCCCACCCATCCATCCCGGCATGAAGTCGAACGTCGCGCTCGACCACGAACTCGGCGACAAAGCGGCGACCGACGCGGCTTTCGCGAAAGCCACCCATGTGACAACACTGAAGCTCGTGAACCAGCGTGTCGTCGTGAACGCGATGGAACCCCGTGCGTGCATGGGCGACTACGACAAAGCGAAAGACAAATACACGCTCTACACCGGCAGCCAAGGCGTGCACGGCATGCGCGGCGGCATGGCGAAGTTCGTTCTCGGCATCGAGGAAGCGAAGCTGCGCATCGTCACGAAGGACGTCGGCGGCGGCTTCGGCATGAAGTCGTTCATCTACCACGAGTACCCGCTCGTCCTCTTTGCCGCGAAAAAGCTCGGCCGCCCCGTAAGATGGGTCTCGGAACGCACGGAAGCATTCCTGTCGGACACGCAGGGCCGTGACCACGTCACGGAAGCATCCATCGCGCTCGACAAAGACCACAAGATCCTGGCGATCCGCACGACAACGACCGCCGCGATGGGCGCCCTGCTCTCCTACTTCGCGCCGTTCGTGCCCACGATGGCCGCACCGGGCATGCAAGTCGGCGTCTACGCGATCCCTTCGTTCTACACGGCAACGAAGTGCGTCTTCACGAACACCGTGCCCGTCGATGCGTATCGCGGCGCGGGCCGCCCGGAAGCCGCCTACGTGATCGAACGCCTAATCGACAAAGCGGCGAGCGAACTCAAAGTCGACGGCGCCGACTTGCGCCGCAAGAACTTCATCCAGCCGTCGCAAATGCCCTACGCGTTCCCTTCGAAGAACGTGCTCGATAGCGGCGAGTTCGCGCGCAACATGGACGACGCAACCAAGCTTGCCGATTGGCAAGGCTTCGACACGCGCGCCGCCGCAGCCAAGACGCGCGGAAAACGCGCAGGCATCGGCATGGCCTACTACGTCGAAAAAACCGCCGGCGGCTTCGAGATGGCACACATCGAAGTGCGCGCCGACGGCGAAGTCCACGTGATCGCGGGCACGCAATCGAACGGTCAAGGCCACGAGACCGCCTACGCGCAGCTCGTCGCCGAACGCCTCAACGTTCCGATCGAGATCGTGAAGGTCACCTCCGGCGATAGCGACGCGATCAGGGCCGGCGGCGGCACCGGCGGCTCGCGCTCGCTCACCATGGCCGGCGGCGCCATCGGCGTTGCCGTCAAGGACATCGTGGAAAAAGGCAAGGCCATCGCGTCGAACGAACTCGAAGCGGCGGCGGCCGACATCGAATACGCCGACGCGAAGTTCCGCATCGCCGGAACGGACCGCTCGATCGGCCTGTTCGAAGTTGCACGCATCGCCAAGACGCAGGCCAACATCGAAGGCGTCGAAGGCATCGCCGCCGACGGCGAGTTCAAGAACGCGTCCAACACGTGGCCGAACGGCTGCCACATCTGCGAAGTCGAGATCGATCCTGAGACCGGCATGATCGACATCACCCGTTATACGATCGTCGACGACTTCGGCAAGATCGTGAACCCGCTACTCGTCGCGGGCCAAGTGCACGGCGGCGTCGTGCAGGGCCTTGGCCAAGCGTTGGGCGAGATCGCCGTCTACGACAACGACAGCGGCCAGCTCACGACCGGCTCGTTCATGGACTATTGGATGCCGCGCGCCGACAACATGCCGAAGATGACGTTCAAGACGAACGAAATCCCCTGCAAGACGAACCCGCTCGGCGTCAAAGGCTGCGGCGAAGCGGGCACCGTGGGCGCCGCCCCCGCGCTCGTCAACGCGGTTGTCAACGCGCTGAAGGCCTACGGCGTCACACACGTGGATATGCCGCTAACCCCGCTGAAAATCTGGGAGATCACGAAGGGCAGGGTTGCTGCTTAGCGCGCTTAGAGGCTGTCCGGCGCCAGCGTCACCTGCAGCCCGTCGAGCTCCGCGTTCATCTTGATCTGGCAGGAGAGCCGCGAGTTCTCCTGCACCGCGACCCCGAAGTCGAGCATGTCGATCTCCTGCTGCTGCGCCGCCGGAATCCGGTCGACCCAGGCCTCGTCCACATAGACGTGACACGTCGCGCACGCGCACGCGCCGCCGCATTCGGCTGAAAGCGGCAGGTTCGCGTCGCGAATGACCTCCATCGCGCTCCAATCGTCGCGCGCGGTGAGTTCGTGCACCTTGCCGGTGCGGTCGGTCACGATCAGTTTCATCAAGCGACGCCCAATTTCTTCTGCAAGCTGGAGGACGAGGTCGTGTACTGGAAGCGCAGTTTCTCGTCCGGCTTGCAATAGCGGAACGCCTGCTGCGCCATCAAGGCCCCTTCATGGAAGCCCGACAGGATCAGCTTTAGCTTGCCCGGATAGGTGTTGATGTCGCCGATCGCGAAGATGCCCGGCGTCGTCGTCTCGAACTTCTCGGTATCGACCGGAATCAAGTTCTCATGCAAGTTGATGCCGAAATTCGCGACCGGCCCGAGCTTCATGGTGAGCCCGAAGAAAGGCAGCAGCATCTCCGCCGGCAGCTGATAGTCGCCCTTCTCCTTCGTGTTCAACGTCAGCGACGAAAGCTGTCCGTTCGCGCCGTTCAGCGCTTTGATGTTCGCGACCTGGAACTCCATTTTCCCTTCGGCGACCAGCGCGCGCATCTTGTTCACGCTGTCCGGCGCCGCGCGGAACCCATCGCGGTGATGCACCAGCACGAGCTTCTTGGCGATCGGCTGCAGGTTCAGCGTCCAGTCGAGCGCCGAGTCGCCGCCACCGGCGATCACCACGACCTTGTCGCGGAACCGCTCCATCTTGCGCACGGCATAAAACACGGACGTGTTCTCATAGCTTTCGATACCCGGGATCGGCGGCTTCTTCGGCGTGAAGCTTCCGCCGCCGGCCGCAATCACGACAACGCGCGCCTCGATCTGCGTGCCCGCATCCGTGGTGATGCGCCAGCCATCGCCCGCCTTCTCAAGCGACTCCGCCATCTGCGAAAGATGGAACGTCGCGCCGAACGGCTTGATCTGCTCCATCAAGCGATCTGTGAGCCCCTGCCCCGTCACCTCGACGAGCCCCGGAATGTCGTAGATCGGCTTCTCCGGATAGAGCTCCGTGCACTGCCCGCCGGGCCGGTCGAGGATGTCGATCAGATGCGTCTTCAGATCGAGCAGCCCAAGCTCGAACACGGCAAAGAGCCCGATCGGCCCCGCCCCGATGATCACCACATCCGTTTTGTGTTGCCCGCCCGGCTGAGCGATGTTTGCTGACATTCTACAGTCCAATCATGATATTTACAGTTTCACACGAACGTACATGTATAAATCGGATCGCGCCAGAGAATTTCAATCACGCATCAAACACTTTCCAGCGTCCGCTTGCCGCGTTGCTGGCGCCAAGTGAAGCGGCCATATCCACCCTCGGTCGGCCACCAAATCGAGGATGCATCACATGCCAGCCCCCTGGCCTGACCTGCAAGGCGTTCCCGCCAAAGACTGCCAAAACATGGCCGACGTCCGCCGCGAGATCGACCGTATCGACCGCGTGCTCGTGCGCATTCTTGCCGAGCGCCTGACCTATATCGAGCGCGCCGGCCACATCAAGCAAGAGCGTGACACCGTGCGCGACGAAGCGCGCATCAACGACGTGCTCGCGAAGGTGAAAGCGGCTTGCGATAGCGAGGGCTTCCCCTTCGCCATCGCCGAACCCGTTTGGCGCCGCCTCATGGACGGCTGCATCGCGCATGAGTTCGAGGTGTTTGACGAGGTGAAAGGCGCCCGTCCGCGAGCTAAGCTCGCGGCGCAATGAAGCCCAGAAACATTCTCTTCATCACCGCCGACCAATGGCGCGGCGAATGCCTGTCGGCGCTGAACCATCCGGTGGTGAAGACGCCGAACCTCGACGCGCTCGCCCGCGAAGGCACTTTGTTCGCGCGGCACTTCTCGAACACCTCGCCGTGCTCGCCGTCGCGCGCGACGCTGCACACCGGTCTCTACCAGCACAATCATCGCGTGACGATGAACGGCACACCGCTCGACCGGCGCCACGCGAACTGGGCGTTGGAGGCGCGCAAGCGCGGCTACGACCCTGCACTCATCGGCTACACCGATCAGACCGCCGACCCGCGCGATCTCGAACCCAACGATCCGCGCCGCAACACCTACGAAGGCATCCTGCCCGGTCTGACGGCGATCGCCGACACCGGCATGGACCATCCGGGCCCGTGGGCCGAGTTTCTGCGCGCGCGCGGCTACGAGCTGCCGCACGAAGAGCGCTTCGTCATTTGGATGCGCGAAAGCGGCCCCGACTACGAAGACGGCGCGCCGCATCCCAAACCCTGGATCGTCAAAGCCGAACACAACGACACCACCTGGCACGTCGACCAAGCGATCGACTACGTGAGCGAGCACCGCGAGGAGCCGTGGATCCTTCACCTCTCGCTGCTGCGCCCGCACCCGCCATGGATCGCATCCGAACCGTGGAACCGGCTTTACGACCCTGAAACCTTGCCGCCGCCCCAGCGCCGCGCCGCACCAAGCGACGAAGCGAACCAACACCCGTGGCTCGCCCACCAACTCAAGCACCCGCTCTATCAAGCGCCGGACGACATCCGCAAACTGAACCGCATGCGCGCCGTCTATTTCGCGATGATGAGCGAGGTCGATGAAAACCTGGGCCGCCTGTTCGCGCATTTGAAACACGAAGGCCTTTGGGACGACACGCTGATCGTCTTCACCAGCGACCACGGCGAACAGCTCGGCGACCACTGGCTGCTGGGCAAGTCGAGCTACTTCAACGAGTCCTTCGCCGTGCCGCTGATCGTGCGCGACCCGCGCCCGGCCGCCGACCTGACGCGCGGCACGACAGTGCGCGAGTTCACCGAGCACGTCGATATCATGCCGACGCTGCTCGACTTCATCGGCACCGAGATCCCGCCGCAATGCGACGGTCGCTCGCTCCTGCCGCTCGTCGAAAAGGGTGCCGCCCCGTCGTGGCGCAAACACGCGCACTTCGAGTTCGACTTCCGCGACGCGAGCTTCGACGGCGCCGAACACGCGCTGGGTCTCACGCTGCACCAGTGCAACTTCAGCGCCATCCAGGACGAACGCTTCAAATACGTGCACTTCGCAAACCTGCCGCCGCTGCTGTTCGACCTGGCCCGCGACTCGCACGAGTTCACGAACCTCGCCAACGCAGCCGACTACGCCAAGGTGACGCTCGCCTACGCCCAAAAGCTCATCTCTTGGCGCCTCGCGCACGAAGACCAAACGCTGACGCATATGATGGCGACCGATAAAGGCACGATCGCCCGCCCGAGCCCGCGCTTCTGATGGACCTTGAGGCCGCCATCGCCGACCACGAACGCCGCGGCTACCGGCTCGACATGATCATGCCGGCCGACAACCCGCGCATCGCTGTGGTCTCGAAAGGCAGCGAGATGCTGCGCCTGACCGCGACGGGCGATACCGTCCGCGCCGAACCGTTCACCGGCCTCGGCCACCCCGTGATCCCGCACAGCACGCAGGAATTCGTCGTCACCCGCGCGAGCGATACCGCCGCTTGGGTGAAAGGCCGCGCCGGCATGCAGTACCGCGATCTGATCCCGGGACGTCTCGGCGGTCGCTACATCGCCTCGCACATCCGCATTCCCGATGGCGGCCCGGTGAACGACTACGTCCACCACCACCGCATCCGCTTCCAGATGATCTTCGTACGCAAAGGCTGGGTGCGCGTCGTGTACGAAGACCAAGGCGAGCCGTTCATCATGCACGAAGGCGACTGCGTCCTCCAGCCGCCGCACATCCGCCACCGCGTGCTCGAAGCCTCAAAGGGGCTCGAAGTTATCGAAATCGGCAGCCCCGCCGAACACGAAACTTTCCGCGATCACGACATCGCTTTGCCCAACCCGAACTTCGACCCAGTGCGCAACTTCAGCGGCCAACGCTTCGTCCACCACGTCGCCGCCACGGCGCTGTGGCAACACGACGACGGCCATTCGTTCCGCGACACGGGCATTGCCGTCGCGACAAAGTGGCTTGCGAGCGTGCGCAGCGTCAAGCTCGCAAGGCTCGTCAATGGAACGAGCACCAGCGATTTCCTCTTCCTGTTCGTATTGGGCGGCTCAACGCAGATCGTGGCGCCGAGCGGCATCACCGAGACGCTTCGCGAAGGCGACGCATGTTCGATTCCCAAGGGTTCACCAATCGACCTGCGCAGCGCCGACGGCTGTTCGCTGCTGGAGGTGACGGTCACATAGCCGCGGTGCTCAGATCAAATTGATCCGCATATTATCGCGCGCCACGAAGCATCCCGGCCACGCGGCCAACGCGGACGCCTCGACCTCTTCCATAAAGTGATCCTCGTGGTCGGGATCGTGGTGGAAGATCGCGAGCCGCTTCACTTTCGCGGCCTTCGCTAGGCGCATGCCTTCCTGCCACGTCGAATGACCCCAGCCTCGCTTCGCCTGGAACTCGTGGTCGGTGTAGGTGCAGTCGTAGATCATCAGATCCGCACCCTCGACGAGACCGAGGATGTTTTGGTCGGGCTTGCCCGGCGTGTGCTCGGTGTCGGTGATGTAGCAGAGCGAGCGGCCCTGATAGTCGAGCCGGTACCCCGTCGCGCCGTCGGGATGATTGAGCGGCGCCGTGCGCACCTTGATGTCGTTCTCGAGCATGAACGTGTCGCCCGCGCGAAAATCCTGGAACTCGATCTTCGCCTTCATGATGTCGATCGGCACCGGAAAGAACGGATGCGTCATCTGACCCGCCAGCACCGTCTGAATGGGCAAACCCGTGTCCAAGTGCCCCGCCATGATGCGGAAGTGGTGGCCGTCTGCGAACGCCGGCTGAAAAAAGGGAAAGCCCTGAATATGGTCCCAATGCGTGTGCGACATGAGCACGGTCGCCTCGCGCAACTGCTTGCGCATGAACCACTTGCCGAGGTTGCGCACGCCGGTGCCGAGATCGAAAATCACGCGCCGGCCGCCCATCGCAACTTCGACGCAGCTCGTGTTGCCCCCGAAGGCAAGGTGATTGGGGCCGGGGCACGCGACCGTCCCCCTCGTTCCCCAAAACTTGACCTTAAACGCCATCTGTCCCTAGCACCCTCAAGCCCGCTCTGAGTTTATCCGCAGTGCGCCTGACCCGAAGCAAAGTCTGTCTTGGGCGGGCGTGACGTACATCACACCGGATGCTTCCCGATGAAAGTCCTTGCCTCGGCAAAAGCGGCCCGGATCGGCCCCAATGTGTTCTTATCCATAGAGTGCCGTTCGGCCTCGGCTGCCGCATCCGCGATGGCAAAAGCGCCGACACCGCGCGCCGATCCCTTAAGCGTATGGGTCCACTGCTTCCAGGTCTTGGCGTCTTGTGCGCTTTCCAGTTCCGCCAAAACCTGCTCGCAATGGGTGACGAAAAGCTCCAACACCTCACGCATCACGCTGACGTTTCCGGCGGCCTGATTGCGCAAATGCTCGTAGTCGACCGGTCGTGCTGCGCCCGCCATTGAAAACCTCGCCCCTCAAACGGCCAACTTTAGGCAGCAAGAGGCAACCAGACGGTTAACACCTCTTAGGGCAACGCTAAAACGGAACCCAACCGCTCGGGAACGGCGACGCCGAAAACAGCCACGCATGCGCGAAAAGCAAGCCGAGATAGACCACCAGCGCGGCCGCCTGCCGAAAGGTCAGAAGCTCCCCAAGTCTTAACGAATTGCGACCGGCGGCAATGGCAACGAACGGAAAGTTGGAGGTGCGCCCGGCAAACTCAATCCAGCCCGCCGTCATGTTGCGCGCCCGCTTCGCATCGATCGAAAATGTGCCTGCGACCGAAAGAATGAGGAACGTTCCAAAGAACACGACGGACGCCGCATCGCCATTGGCGGCCAAATGAAACGCCGCCCAAAGCGCAACACCCCACAGGAAAGGATGCCGCGTGATACGCAGAATGCCGGTCGCCTCGCGCGCCGCGGCCGCCTCCTGACGAACCGCAGTGGGGTTGGGCGTCAAAAGACCGGACACCGCAAAGAAGGCGGCAATCCCAACGACGATCGTGCCGAGATGCCGCACACCAATCCCCAGATCCCAAAGCAGATCGCTGCCGGCCGCTGTCGCGCTGTTGTAGCTGATCGCAAGCCATACGATGCCGCCGAGGCTCGCGAGCGAAAACGCACCAAGATAGACCTGCTCGCCGATTGCGCGAACAATCGCATCCCGCAACCTGGTTCCGGCTACGAGCAAATGCAGAGCGAGGAAGAAAAGAGCGGCAGCAATCAGCATTGTCATGACGTTTCTCCGCACATGCGAATCAAGTCGGTGAACACCACGAACGGGCACGACAGATTAGCGCAGCCCGCGCGCGATGTTCGATGCGAACGCGCAACACTTATTCACAGACGCCCCGCACACAAACCCATCAAATCGGGACGAACGCGCAACTCATGCGTTAAGGCGCTCCGATCCACAGCCACTTGTGCTGTTGCGAATCTTCTTCAGTGCGGGCGGTTACAAGAAATGGTAGAAATATAGTAAACGTAACCGTGGAAGGCGCATGCAGCGCGTCGAGCCCTCCAAGATTCATGACTTCACAGAGGCCACCATCGGTGGCTCTCGCTTACGCGCGCGCCCCGTCGTTGAGCTCGACGACGAACCACTGTCGGTTGAAGCGACCCCCGTCCATTTACCTGAGGATACTGGAAGCTATCTCGCCTGGGGGACATTGTTGTTCTGCGCCTTTTGGTTGGGCGGAATCAGTGCATACCTAGTCGGCCTGATCGGTTGGGCGAAAATCTTTGAACTCCCGTTGGCGTGGTACGGTTTGATCGTTGCTGTCCTCATAGTTCCCGTCGTTCTCGCGCTTTTCATCGCGCTGCTCGCGCGTGAAGCGAAACATCTCCGCGGCCAATCGGCCGCCCTCGCACTTGCCGCCGCCGAACTCAGCGAGCCGGAAGAACACGCCGCCCGCGGCATGGCGAAACTCGGTCGCGCAATCCGCCGAGAGCTCGACACGTTCAATGCCGCCGTCGAAGCGGCAACCGCACGCATGGCCACGTTGGAAACGACGGCCAACGAACGCCTGCAGCTCATCGAACGCACCGCGCTTGCAGCGCAAGAGCGCGTCGAGCGCGCCACCGGAAAACTGGGCACAGAACGCGAAAAGCTCGCGCAATTTACGCAAGCGCTCGACACGGCGGTCTTGGCGGCGTCCGACACGCTTACCGCGCGCCTGCAAGAAGCCCGCGTCGCCGCACGCAATGCAAGCGAAAGCCTCCACACAGAACACGGCGCCATCGCGGGCCTGATCTCCACGCTACAAAGTGCGTCGGCGACGGTGTCCAATCGCGCAGCGGAATCGGCGAAGGAGATCGAACGTCAAGCGCAGCGCCTCGATGCAGCGTCCGAAGCCGCCGCCGCACGCTCCGAACAGGTCGTCACCCGCCACGAGCGCCAACGCGCAGCTCTCGCCGAAACGATCGAGCGCTTGAAGCAGGAAAACGACCATATGGCGCGCGCGCTGGACTTCCAGCGCGAAGGTCTGACGAAACTCGTCGGCGTCATGGTCGAAGAGACGAAGAAGATCGGGACGTTCACGATCGAAGGCTCGCGCCGTCTCGACGAAACCGCAGCCATCATGGCCCAGCGCATCGTCGAAACGACGCAACTCTTTACGCGCGAATCCGAAAAGCTGCGCACCTCGACCGAACTCACGACGTCGGGCCTCGAGCAGGCGATGCAAACGATCCGTTCGGCCGGCGACTCGTCCTTCGATGCGGCGGGCCGCTTGGGCTCGGTCCTCATCAGTCTTCGCGAAACGGCGGCAACCGCGTCGCAACAGATCGAGGGCACGGTCGAGCGTCTAGGCAAGCTCTCCCAACAGATGCCGCCCGCGTCCGCACCGCAGGCGCAGCAGCTGCGTGCGGCACTCGATCAACAAGCCGAAGCGGCCCGCGACCTTTCGGCCCGCGTGAACTCGGCCTTTGATCGCGTTCGTCAGGCAGAACCATCGAAACCGCAACCGCAACAAGCGGCGCCGAATTTCAACGTCCCGCCACCGCAAGCCAATCTCGCGCCGCCGCCGCGCAACCAAGTTCCGCCGGTCGCCGAACGCTTGCCCCCCACGCCGCAGGATGCTCCCACCGAACAGCGCGGCTGGTTCGGTCTGACGAAGCGCTTCGCCAAGCCGATCGAAAGCGCCGCAGACCAGCCCGAAGACCGCACCGCCTGGGACATGAAATCGCTGCTCGCCGCCGCCGAGAACGAGGCTGTGCGCCCCGCAACGATCCAACACCAACCGGCCCCGCCGCCCCGCCAACAGCAAGCGGCGCAGCCGCGGGTCGTCGAATTGCGCGCCGACCAGATGGTGCCGGAGTCGACCGTCAAGCAGCCCCCGCACCCGGCCACGCCGTCGAACGCACAACGCGGCAAGCCCGCCGAACAGCAAACCGCGACCTCGTCGCGCCACATGATCGAAACGCTGCAAGCGATGGCGATCGATCTCGACCGCTTCCTCGAAGACGACCCGCCGCTCGATCTCTTGCGCCGCTACCGCAGCGGCGAACGCAACGTCTTCGCCCGCCGCCTAGTCCAAATCTTGGGCCGCGAGCAAGCGGAAGCGATCGGACGCAAATACGCGGAGGATGCCGAGTTCCGCGAAACCGTCGATCGCTACATCCTTCAGTTCGAAGCATTGATGGAACAGACCGCGCGCAGCGATCGCGAAAACGTACTCGTGGAAACCTACCTCACGTCGCAGACCGGCAAGGTCTACGTCGCGCTCGCTTCTGCCATTGGGCGACTGTCCTAAGACTACTTCCAGTCCCGCGGCTTCTTGTCCTTCGACTCCTCGCCTGCTTTGAGCGTCCACGCGACCGCGCGCTTCAGGACCGCGCCGACCGCATCGTCGAAAGCCTGCACGATATCGGACACGGCCTCGCTATTCGCCGGCTTTGAGAAGTCGAAGCTCTCCGAACCCACGATCTGCCCCAGTGCCACGCGCACGAGCTTCAGGTTTACGCGCACATGCGCAACCGTCCCGCCCTCGGCCGTCTTCTCCGCCTGGAACTCACGCAACTCCACTTTCAACACATAATCGGAGCGAAGCCCGATAGATTGCCGGCCGACCGACACGATCTTCTTCGAGTTCTCGAACGACTGGATCAGAAGTTGCTGCACCATCCTGGGCGCGCGATCGGCCCAGCGCGAACCGGCGAGGTACTTCACCTCCAACGCCGACGGCGCAATCGCGATCCGGTCTGTGTCGATGCCCTTCGCCGTCGAAGGCTCTTCGACGACCAACTGCCAGTCCACCGACGGCAGTTCTTCCGGAAACGTGCTTTTCGGCGACAGCACGTAGAGGTCCGGCGGCGGCCCGCTGCCGAGATCGGGCAGACTGCACGCCGACAAAGCGACCGCGGCCAGCGCCGCGATCGAAACTACCTTGAACCGCCCGCGCATCAGCGCCCTCCCCCGGACTTATACTCGACCGCCTTGTCACCGAAGATCAGCGACGACGGACTGCTTTCCAAACGTTGTGCCGCTCGATCGATCGACGCCATCATCTGCCGCGCATCGCCGATCGCGAGCAGCAACTCCGGCAACCCCTGCCGAGCAAAGTCGCGCAGCGGCCCGCGCGCCTCGTTCATGATCAGGCGAATGTCCGACGCAACACCGCGAATGTCGGCGAGCGTCGTCTTCGCATCGCCCGCGACGATCTTGTCGAGATTGCTCGCGATCGAGTCGAACTTGTCGGATGCCTTGGCGAGGTTCGCCGAAAGCTTCGTGAGGTGGTCCATCGTCTCGCTGAACTTCCGTTCGTTGTCGGTGCTCAGGAAGGAGGCCACCCGTGCGAGCACGACGTTGCTTTTGTCGACGAGTTGCGGCGCGCTCGTGAACAGCTCCGAGATCACGGAAGCCTTTGTCGGGATGACCGGATAACGCTGCCCCTCTTCCGCGACCAGCGGGTTCGACTTCGGATCGCCGCCCGCAATCTGAATCGCCGCCACACCGGTCAACCCCTGCGTCTCCAGCCGGGCATAGGAATCCTCCTTCACCGGTGTGTTTCGCCCGACCTGAATGCGCACGAGCACGTTCTTCGGATTGTCCTCGTCGATCTCGATCAAGATGACTTCGCCGACTTTGATGCCGTTGTAGAGCACGTCGCCGGCCTTGCTGAGACCCGAGATCGAACCCTCGAACTTCAGGTCGTAGAGTTGATACTGCCGGTCGAACTCGAACCGCCCGATCCAGAACAGAAAGCCGATCGTGAGCAGCGTGATGCCGATCGCGAAACTTCCGATCATCAAGTGGTGTGCGCGCGTTTCCATGGGTGTTACTCGTCCCTACCTCAAGACCGCGGCGGAGCGTTCTTGGCGGCCATCGCCGCCCGCCCGCGCGGTCCGTGAAAATACTCTCTGATCCAAGGATGGTCTTGGGTCATCATTTCGCCGATTGTACCCGTGACCAGCACCTTTTTCTCGGCAAGCACGGCAATCCGGTCGCAAATCGCATAGAGACTGTCGAGGTCGTGGGTCACCATGAAGACGGTAAGTCCCAGCGTTGCCTGCAAATTCTTGATCAATTCGTCGAAAGCCGAGGCGCCGATCGGGTCCAAGCCCGCGGTCGGCTCGTCCAAAAAAACGATCTCCGGATCGAGCGCGAGCGCCCGCGCCAGGCCGGCGCGCTTGCGCATGCCCCCTGACAACTCCGACGGATATTTGGGACCGGCCTCGGGCGGCAAGCCCACGAGCCCGATCTTCAGCGCCGCAATCTCGTCCATCAGCTTCTGCGGCATGTGCAGATGCTCTTTAAGCGCGACCTGAATGTTCTGCGCCACGGTCAGCGAGGAAAACAGCGCGCCATCCTGGAAGAGCACACCCCACCGCCGCTCCACCGACTGTTCTTCTTCGCGGGTCATCTCTCCGCGCGCTTTACCGAAGATTTCGAGCCGCCCGGCCGCCGCACGATTGATCCCGAGGATCGTGCGTAGCAACACCGACTTGCCCGTACCCGACCCGCCGACAATGCCCAGCACCTCGCCGCGATAGATGTCGAGGTCCAAGTGATCGTGGATCACCTGGGGTCCGAACTGATTGCGCAAGCCGCGCACGGAGATGATGGTCTCGCGCGTCATATGCCGAGCTTCACGAACATGATGGAGAAGAACGCGTCGACGACGATGACGGTGAAGATGCCTTCGACGACCGACGCCGTCGTGCGCTGACCGACCGACTCGGCGCTGCCCTCGACCTTCAACCCTTCGAAACACCCGATCATCGCGATCAGGAGCCCGAACACCGGCGCCTTGATGAAGGCAACGCTCGCGTCCCAAACGTCCACCGCCTCCTTCACGCGCTCGATATACATGGCGGGCGACATGCCGAGCTCGATCCACACCACAAGCCCACCGCCCAAGAGCCCCATCATCGCCGAAATGAAACCCAAAATCGGCATCATGACGAGCAGCGCGATCACCCGCGGCAGAACCAGAACCTCCATCGGATCGAGCCCGAGCGTGCGCATGGCGTCGATCTCTTCGCGCAGCTTCATCGACCCGATCTGCGCCGTGAATGCGCTGCCCGATCGGCCCGCGACCATGATCGCCGTCAGCAATATGCCGATCTCGCGTAAGAACGACACGGCAACGAGGTTGACCGTAAAAATCTCGCCGCCGAACCGGCGCAATTGCTCCGCACCCTGATAGGCGAGAACCGCTCCAATCAGGAACGAGATCAAACTCACGATCGGAACCGCGTTCAGCCCCGTCTGTTCCATGTGATAGACGGTCGACGTCGCACGCATGCGGAACGGATTGGCGGCTGTCTTGCCCAGCGTCTCGAGCACGAGGCCGAAAAACCCGACCAAGTCGCGTCCGGTACTCGCGCCTTCCTCCAGCGCCGATCCCATGCGCACGATCAGGTTCGTGAAAAGATTGCCCACAGGGGGCTCGACCTTTGCCGGCCGGTCGCTCTTGGCCACCGCGTTGAGCAGCGTCGATTGCGCCGTCGTCGCGCCGGCATAGGTCACCTTGGCGCCTGCACGCTCGAGCGAGCGCCCGGTACGGTAGATCAACCACGCCCCGGCCGTATCGAGCCGGGTCAAATGCGAAAGGTCGAACGTCGCGCTACGCCGGTCAAATGTATGAATCGCGGCCAACGCCGCATCGAGTGTCTCGGCATGGCGCACGACCCAATCGCCCTGGGGCCGAAGCATCAGGGACGACGCGTCTTCGGACACGTCAAGCCAAGCCTGAGCATCCCCAGTCATTAACTAGGCCCCACAACGCATTTACAGCCACGCACCCGCTCTTGCGCCCGAATCGGAGTGTGCCCGGGCGATCAAAACGCAGCAAGTTCGTGTGCAAGTTGCGAGCCACAGCGTTCCGCTGAATTAACCCGCGGTGACCGCCGCCACAGGCCCACACTTGCCTTAAGGCGCGGTTCGGCCAAAAATCGATTCGACGACGGGACTTAGCCCGCACTTTTCCGCCATCGGATTCATGGGCTCTAGAGGCACTTCGAGATGACTGCCGAAAGCCACACTGCGGGGAATTCGCACGAGCCCACGGTCCATTCGAAGATGCACTTCATCCCTGTCTTGCGTGCCGACCTGATCGCCGCCGCCTTGGACCAAGGCTTGGCTAATGACCAGGTTCACGATTTCAAAACGCTCGCGACCTTTCTCGGCGCCTATTTTCACCATGACTTCTACGACGAGCTGACGGAGCTCAAAGACACCTACGCCTGGTTCTCGCCCACCGGCCCGCACCCCGTCCGACGGGAAGCGCGCGATGCCGACGCGGCGTTCGCCAAGCTCATGGCAACGTTCGAGAGCGTCATGGCCCGTGCGAACTTCATGGAACTCTCGCGGGCCGAAGTGGCGGCCCTTGACGGCGATCACCCGCAATTCGATGTCAAGACGCGCACCCCTCTCGAATCCTATGAGGCGATCCGCATCTTCTATCGCGGCACCCGCACACAGACGGTCAAGCAGGCAACAGCGCTCGGCTTCCGCTCGAAGGAAATGCCGCTCGACATGCTCGACGACGTCATCGTCTTCGTTCGCTTCAAACAACCCACGGACAAACCGCGCCGCCGCTTCCTGCGCGGCAACAGCAAACTGCCCGGCGGTGCTCAGCCGGGCAGTGTCATGGTCAAATCCTTCCGCAACATCGCGCGTCTCGAATTGCCGATGCTCCTACCTGACGTGCAAATCGTCATGAGCCGGAAGGACGCGGTGCTTCTCGGCGGGCCTGCAGTCTTAGGCGGCATTCCGATCGCCTTAAACCTGCTTCCGGCACTCTCCGTCATTCTGATCGTGCTCGGCGCTTATCTCGGCTTCTCCGGCCAAGTCAGTCAGGACCAGCTGATGAAAGCCGTCGGCGCCCTGTCGGTCGTGATCGGCGCGGGCGCCTTCATGTGGCGCCAATTCTCGAACTACTCCTACCGCAAGCTGAAGTATCAGCGGAAGGTCGCCGACAACATCTACTTCAAGAACGTCAACAACGACGCGGGCGTCTTCGAGACGTTGATCAACGCGGCCGAAGATCAGGAAGTGAAAGAAGTCATTCTTGCCTACCACTCGCTCTTGACCGCGGGCCCCGCCGCGCACGCGGGCGAACTCGATCGCCGGATCGAGACCTGGTTGAAGGCGACGTTCCAGATTGACGCCGATTTCGAGGTCGGCGACGCGCTGGCGAAGCTCGAAGGCCTGGGCTTCTTAACCCAAAAAGACGGCAAAATTGCCGCCGTCCCCTTGACCGATGCGCTTGCGCGTCTCGACACGCTGTGGGATCGGCTCTACGACTTCACGCGGGCGCCGCACGTCGACGCCGCCGCATGATGGACTAAACCGGGGGACATGGCTCAACGCGACTCCACAACACGCGAAAGCGCGCTCGCGATGGCCGGCATCGCGGGCCTGCTGCGTTGGCTCGGCTTCGTGCCGTGGGTCGTCCTCGCCCTTGCAACTATCTTCCAGGTTCTCGACCCCGGCCGGATCTTGGCAGGCCTGCAGAACCAACTCTTCGATTTCTATCAGCGTAGCGCGCCGCGGGCCTATACCGATGCGTCGGTACGCTATGTGGACATCGATGAAGAGAGCCTGAAGCGCATCGGCCAATGGCCGTGGCCGCGTACGACCATCGCCAAGTTGACCGCAACGCTGCGCGATGCCGGCGTCGCCGTCATCGCCTTCGATATGGCGTTCCCGGAACCCGATCGAACCTCGCCCGACCGGATCGCGATGTCGCTGCCCCCCGACACGGCTTGGGACGGCACCCGAACGCAGCTCTCGACATTGCCGAACAACGATGCGGTCTTTGCCGAAACGCTGAAGCAATCGCCCGCCGTCCTGGGCTTCATCTTGGGCGACATCGACACGGGCCGGAAGCCCATCCTGAAAGCAGGCACCGCCGTCGTCGGCGACGGCAAACCGGCGAAGACGGTGAACACCTACCGCGGCGCGACGGTGTCGCTCGACATATTGCAGGAAGCGGCGCCAGGGTCCGGCTCCTTCAACACAGTCCCCGATACCGACGGTATCCTGCGGCGCGTGCCGTTGTTCGTCGGCCACGACGGCAAGTACTATCCGGGGTTGGCGCTTGAAGTACTCCGTCTCGCGCAACGCGACGAGAACGGCGCCACACCGTCATATCTGATCAAGACGGCCGGCGCCTCGGACGAATTTGCGGCGGGCGTCGACCCAAACCGCATCGTCAGTGTGAAAATCGGCGCTTTCGAAATTCCGTCGACGAAGGACGGGCAGATGTGGGTGCACTACACCGCAGGCAACAACAATCGCAGCGTGCCCGCCTGGAAGATCATGGACGGCTCCGCCGACTTGAAAGCCCTTGAGGGCGCCGCGGTCTTCATCGGGACGAGCGCCGCCGGCCTCCTCGATATGCGGACAACCCCGATGAGGGTGGCTGCGCCCGGCGTGGAAGTTCATATCGAAGCGCTCGAGCAGATGCTCACAAAGGACTTCTTGGAACGCCCCGACTGGGCAACCGGCGCCGAGTTCATCTTCGCAACGCTGTTGGGCATCATCATTCTGATCACGATCACCCGCGTTCCGGTCTTCTGGATCGCGGGCGTCGCCATCGTCGCAGTCACGTTCGCGCTTGGATCGTCCTGGTATGCGTTCACCGAGTGGAAGTGGCTGCTGGACCCGGTCGCACCGTCGCTCAACATCGCCCTCGTTTTCGCCGCGGCCAGCCTCGTCAAGTTCATGCGCACGGAGGCCGAGCGCCGCACCGTGCGCAGCGCCTTCGCTCAATACCTGCCGCCGGACGTCGTCGAGAGCATCGCCAACGACCCTTCGCAGCTGAAGCTCGGCGGTCAGACGCGCGAACTCTCGATCATGTTCTGCGACATCAAGGGCTTCACCCCGATCGCCGAAAGCTTCCGCGCCGATCCGCAAGGCTTGACCCGCCTGATCAACCGCGCGCTCACGCCTTTGTCGCGCGAGGTGCTGAACCATCGCGGCACGATCGACAAGTACATCGGCGACTGCGTCATGGCGTTCTGGAATGCGCCGATCAACGATGCCGAACACGCCACCCACGCCTGCGAGTGTTCGCTGGCAATGATGGATTCACTGATCGTTCTGAACCAGGAGCTTGAGTCCGAAGGCTTCTACAAAAGCCACAAGGTCAACCACATCGAAGTGTCGATCGGCATCAACACCGGCGTCTGCGTCGTCGGCAATATGGGCTCGGAACTGCGCTTCGATTATTCGGCGCTCGGTGACGCCGTCAACGTCTCGGCCCGCATCCAGTCGTTCTGCGGCAACTACGGCTTCCCGATCGCGATCGGCGAAGACACCGAGACCGTCGTCGCCGACAAGTTCGCGTTCCTCGAGATCGACTACATCGCCGTGAAGGGCCGCGCGACACCAACGCATATATACGCCCTGATGGGCCACGCCCACGTGCGCGAAACCAAGGTGTTCCAGGATCTCGAAGCCGCGCTTCAGGCACTGTTCGCAGCCTTCCGGAGCAAACAATGGGCGCAAGCGCGCGAAGCCATCGCCGCGGCACGCACGATTCAAGGCGCCCCGGCCGCCATCTTCGACACCTACGAATCCCGCATCGCCCACTACGAACTGGAACCGCCGCCCGCGAACTGGGACGGCGCTTGGTCGGCCAAGGAAAAGTGATGGCCGCGCGAACGCGCCCGTCACATCCGGTGTGCTTCACACAAGACCACTCCGCCGCGATGAGCTAAAGAAGGCGGCCGAATCTTTTCCTGCCACCAGCGCCCCGCACGGCTAACATGACAAACGCGTTGAGCCTGTTCTCCACCGGCTACTTCGAAGCCCGCGACAAGTTCCTTGCCGCTGCCAAGCGGCGGCGTTGCGACCTGGCCACGCACCTGCATCCCCATGCGAAAGGACCGAACGGCGAGGACCTCTATGTCGATGTGGCAACCTCTGGTCCCGCGCGCGCACCGGCAGGGCTATTGCTGATCTCAGGCACACACGGTGTCGAAGGTTACGCGGGCTCCGCCTGCCAAATCGGCTGGCTCAACACAGACAGCGACCTGACCTGGCCGCCCGAGCTTCGCGTGGTGATGGTCCACGCCTTGAACCCCTACGGCTTCGCCTGGAACCGGCGCGTGACGGAAGACAATGTGGACTTGAACCGCAACTTCGTCAGCCACAACGCGCCGTACCCCGCAAACGACGGCTACGAGCAGCTGAAGACCGCGATCGCCCCCAAGGACCTCGAACCCGAAACGCTGCGCCAAGGCAGCGAACTGTTTCGCGACTTCATCAAGGAGTACGGCCCCTTCACGATGCAAGAAGCCGTCAGCAAGGGTCAGTACGCGCACCCCGACGGCATGTATTTCGGCGGCACGCGGGAGCAGTGGTCGGCCGGCATCGTCAAGCACGTGGTGCGTCGCGAACTCGCGCACTGTCAACGCGTCGGCGTGGTCGACTTCCACACCGGCCTCGGCCCCTACGGGCATGGCGAACTCATTAGCGAGGATGCAACCGGAACGCCCGCTTACGCGCGCGCCAAAAGCTGGTGGCCTGATGTCTGCTCGACCCAGTCCGGCGACTCGGTCTCCGCCGCCGTCACGGGCAGCATCGACTCCTGCCTACCCGACCTCCTGCCGCGCTCGGAGGTCACGGTCGGCTGCCTGGAGTTCGGCACGGTCTCGACCTTCGAAGTCTTCATGGCGCTACGTGCCGACAACTGGCTCCACACACGAGGCAATCCACAAGGGCCGGGGGCCGCCGAGATCAAGGCGCAGATCCGCGCCGCCTTCTATCCGGACCAAGACGATTGGAAAGCGATGATCTGGAAACGGGCGGAAATTGTGATGACCCAGGCCGTCCAAGGCCTCATGGCGCGCGCCTAATGCCTGCGTAAGCCCCCTTGCGCGCCGGGGGCCGCATGCCCCAAACTACCGCCGACGACATCAGAGGTGCTCCCATGAAGAAAGCTTGGCGCAAGCCGAAAGTCCGCGAAATCTCCGCCGCGATGGAAATCAACTGCTACTGCTCCGCCGAATAGCTGCCCGGGAGCGCCGGCATCGGGCCGGCCCTTCTAACCCATGAAGATCATCGTGCTCGGCGCCGCCGCGGGTGGCGGCTTCCCGCAATGGAATGCAGCGAGTGCGAACAACGCCAAGGCCTTTGCCGGCGAACCAGACTGTCCTCGCCAAACCCAAGCAAGCCTAGCCGTCTCGCCAGGCGGCACGAATTGGCTCTTGCTGAATGCCTCGCCTGACCTGCGCCAGCAGATCATCGCCACTGCGGAACTGCATCCGAAGGCGGCACCGCGCTCCTCACCGATCAGCGCTGTCATCGCAACCGGCGCCGACGTCGACGCGTTGACCGGCCTATTCACGCTGCGCGAACGCCACCCCTTCGACCTCTGGGCGACGCCCTACGTGCAGAAGGTCGTGGCCGCGAATACCCTGTTCGGCGTGCTTGATGCCGACCTGGTCCAACGCAAGGCCATCACCGGCACCTTCGCCCCGCTGCCCGGCTTGAGTGCGGCCGCTTTCCCCGCCCCCGGAAAACCCCCGCTCTACCTAGAACGCATTGAAGGCATCGGCGACGCGCCCGGCGCCTCAATCGGCCTGCGCCTGACCGGACCGGGCGGCAAGACGTTGGTCTTCCTTCCCTCTTGCGCCGAAATCACGCCGGAAATCATCGGGGCGATTGACGGCGCCGACATCCTGTTCTTCGATGGTACGATGTACACGGACGATGAGATGATCCGCTCCGGCGAAGGCACGAAGACCGCCCGCCGAATGGGCCATGTCGCGATGACTGACGCAATCGCAGCCTTGCGCGAGATCAGAGTGGCGCGCCGCTACTTCATTCACATCAACAACTCGAACCCGGTGCTGAATCGCGCCTCGGCCGAACGCAAAGCCGTCGAGGCCGCGGGGTGGCGCATCGCTGAAGACGGAATGAGGATCGAGTTGTGAGTCTGCTGTCGCCGAAGGAATTCGAAGCCAGCCTGCGCGCCATCGGTGCCGAGCGCTACCACAATCTCCACCCGTTCCACCGCGCCCTGCACGACGGCAAGCTGAACAAGGGTCAGGTGCAGGCCTGGGCGCTGAACCGCTACATCTACCAGGCGCGCATTCCGATCAAAGACGCAATCATCGTTTCGCGCCTACCCACGCCGGCCTTGCGCGCCACCTGGCGCGTACGCATCGAAGATCACGATGGCACCGACGGTAGCGATGGCGGCATCGCCCGCTGGCTGAAGCTGACCGACGGACTGGGCCTCGACCGCGAAATAGTGACGTCGGAACGCGCAGCCTTGCCCGCAACGATCTTTGCCGCCGATGCCTATGTGCACTTCACCCGCGACAAAAGCCTGCTCGAAGCGGTCGCCTCGTCGCTGACCGAGATGTTCGCGCCCACGATCATCGCCGAGCGTGTGGAAGGCATGCTGGCGGGTTACGACTTCGTGACCAAAGAAACGCTCGCCTATTTCGGCAAGCGCATGACCCAAGCGCCGCGCGACGCCGACTTCGCGCTACGCTACTGCATCGAGCGCGCCCGCACCCGCGCCGACCAGCAACTGTGCCTCGACGCGCTCACGTTCAAGTGCAACGTTCTCTGGGCCATGCTCGACGCGCTCCACTTTGCCTATGTGACACCGGGCTTGATCCCGCCCGGCGCATTCAAGCCATGAACAAGGACCCTGCCCCCAAACTCGCGCCCGGCGTGAAACTGCGCAAAGACGCCAAACGCGGCGCCGTACTTTTGGGGCCGGAGCGCATCCTGGAACTCGACGACATCGCACAAGCCATCGTCGCGGAATTCGACGGCACGAAGCGCGTCTCGGAAATCGCAGCCGCCCTCGCCAAGGAATACGACGCGAACGCCGACGACATCCGCGCCGACATCGACCACCTTCTGAAAGACCTCACGCAAAAGGGCTACGTGAAGCCGTGACTGACCTGACGCCGATCGGCCTGCTTGCCGAACTGACCCACCGCTGCCCGCTCGGCTGTCCCTATTGCTCGAACCCGCTCGAACTGACCCGCGCCAGCCACGAACTCAACACCAAAACCTGGACCCGCGTCTTCGACGAGGCGGCCGAACTGGGCGCAATGCACGTCCACCTATCCGGCGGCGAGCCGCTTGCCCGCAAAGACCTCGCCGAACTCGTGAACGCCGCCCACCTCGCCGGGCTCTACACAAACCTGATCACCTCGGCGGTCGGCCTCACGGCGCAACGCCTGACCGAACTGCGCGCAGCCGGCCTAGAGCACGTGCAAATCTCGATCCAAGGCACGGACCCCGATCACGCCGACATCGTCGCGCACCACAAAGGCGCCGCCAAAGCGAAGCTCGAAGCCGCCAAACGCGTCGTCGAAGAGGGGCTCGCGCTCACGATCAACGCCGTCATTCACCGCGGTAACATCAAGGAGCTGCCCGCGATCGTCGACCTCGCGACGGATCTCGGCGCCGGCCGCCTCGAAGTCGCGCATGTGCAATATCACGGCTGGGCCATCGCCAACCGCGCAAGCCTGATGCCCTCGCGCGAGGACTTTCTCGAAGCAGCCAAACAAGTCGAAGACGCCCGCAAACGCCTCGAGGGCACACTCGTCATCGATCACGTGATCCCCGACTATTACGGCGAGCGTCCGAAAGCCTGCATGGGCGGCTGGGGCCGCCAGGTAATCGTCGTCGCCCCAGATGGTCGCGCGCTTCCCTGCCACGCGGCGGCGACACTCCCTGGCCTCGCATTCGACAACGTCAAAGACAAATCGCTCGCCGACATCTGGGACAAGAGCGAAGCTTTCCAAAAGTTCCGCGGCACGGCGTGGATGCCCAAACCCTGCCAAGGCTGCGAGCGCGCCGAGATCGACTGGGGCGGCTGCCGCTGCCAGGCCTTCGCCATCGCCGGCAACGCGGCCGCAACCGACCCGGCCTGCGCCCTTTCGCCCGAGCACAAGCGCCTCCGCGAAGTGGCCACCACCGACGCAGCCTCGACAAACGGCCACTACCGCTTCCGCCGCATCGGCGGCTGAGCCTTAAGCGGTCAAATCGATCGCGATCTTCCCGAAGTGGCCTTGCCCTGCCATGTGGCCAAGCGCTTCCTTTGCCGCACCAAACCCGAACGTCTTGTCGATCACCGGCTTGATTTTGTGCAACGCAATGGCGCGGCACATGTCCTCGAAGTGCTGCCGGGCGCCGACCGAGATTCCTTTGATCTTGGCGTTCGTAGCGATCACGAACGGGATCATGAGGTCGTTCGACGCCCCCGCCAGCACGCCGATAATGGAAATGTGCCCGCCGATTTTGATCGAAGCGAGGCTCTGCGCGAACGTACCCGCGCCGCCGACCTCGACCACATGATCGGCGCCTCGTCCGCCGGTGATCTCGCGCACAGCGCCGGACCAAGCCTGCGTCTTCTTGTAGTTCACGAGGTGATCGGCGCCCAGCGCCTTCGCCCGCGCGAGCTTTTCGTCCGAGGACGAGGTCACGATCACCTCGGCGCCCGCCGCCTTCGCGAACTGCAGCGCAAAGATCGAAACACCGCCGGTACCCTGCACGACCACAGTCTGGCCCGCTTTGATCCCGCCTTCGACCACAAGCGCGCGCCACGCCGTCAAAGCCGCACACGGCAGCGAGGCGACCTCCGCGTCGCTCAAGTGCGCCGGCACCTTCGACACGCCTTGTTCCGAGAGCACGCAGGTATCGCGCCAGATGCCG
>CAZYGK010000021.1:0-26929 GCA_964647355.1 uncultured Flavobacteriaceae bacterium
TGCTCGACCGCGTCGTAGTGGCCGTCGAGGCGGGAGGCTTCGATCAATAGGCAGGCGACCGCGACTTGCCGGCGCTCGAACGGGTCCGGATTGATGGCGTTGTCTTCCATACGCTTTTCGAGATAGGCGACGATCTTGTCGAACATCGGCACGGCCCTTCATCAATGTGAGATTCGGGCGAATGTGGCAGATGACGCCCGAAACTGAAAGGGTTTGCGGTCGGCCTATTGCCAGTGGCCTCCCGGTTCGGGACCCGCGTAAGGAAGCTTCTTGCGCGGAATTAGGGTGTCGATCACCACCGCAAGGCCGGGGAGGGCGGTCAGCGCCATCACCATGTTCACCATGAACATAAACGTCATCAGCAGGCCCATGTCGGCTTGGAACTTCAGCGGCGAGAACGACCAGGTCGAGACGCCGATCGCGAAGTTCAAGGCGGTGTAAAAGACGCCGTTGCCGGTTTCGACGACGGTCTCGGCGTAGGCGTCGCTGATATTGACGCCGCGCGACAGGTGATACTGGAGGCGGTTGTAGATGTAGTACGCGTAATCGATGCCGATGCCGACGACGAGCACGATCACGGGCAGCGTCGACACCTTCAAGCCGATGTCGAGTTCCAGCATGAAGTAGTAGCCGAAGAACGTCGCGTAGGTTAGCGGCAAGAGGCAGCCGACGGCGGCACGCCAATCGAAGTAGGTGATGTAGGTGAGGAAGATCACGATCGCGTAGACGATCAACACGGACGGCAACTCATATGCCGTGATCGTCTCGTTGACCGCTGCGGTGACCCCGGAGTTGCCCGACGCCAGGCGGATTGTGAATGCGTCGGGCACGTCGTCGACCAGCAGAACTTCCGCCTTCGCGAATTCGGGCTTGGCGAAGATACTTGCCAGATCGACGTTCGCCTTTCCGTCGGCACCGGGCGTTACCTCGACCTTTGCTTCGGCACCCGCTATCGCGTCGCCTAAGGGACGCAAGATGTCGTCCGGGTTGGCCGCGGCGCCAAACCCGCGGACGGTGAACGACTGCGGCGTGTCCAGCACAGAAGGCGGCGCCGTGTAGACGACGTTCTCGACCTGGTCGCGCTTGAAGGTCCACACGCTGGTGGGTTTGGCGGGCTCTCGCCGCGGTTTTCCGTCAGCCAGGAACTCCGGCGGCATGAGCAAGTCGCCGTAGTTCTTGCCCGACGTCAAGATGGGCGGAAACCCGCGCGCTTCCATCCATGCATTCGTTGCTTCGACGACCTTCTTGATCGTCGTCGCTTTGCCGTCGACGAGGAAGACCTGGAGGGGTAAGAGCGTGCAATCGACGTCGATAAGGCCGGACGAGGACGGAATGGGGCCCACGGCTTGAACCAGCGCATATTGGTTGCGCGGCAGAGCTTTCCATTTCAGGTTGCCTTCGTTCCAGCCCGCCGCGATTTGCTTCGCCGTAAAGGCTGCACTTTGCACGTCGCGAACGCCTTCGACGTTGCGCATGTACCACGAGAACTCGTTCAAATAGTTCATCGATTGGTAGTTGATGCAGGCGCCCGGCGGGGTTTCCACGATGATCGTGAAGAGGTCGAGGCCGATCGAGAACTTCTGCGATATGGTGCGGGCGTCGACGTTGTAGCGCGCATCCGGCCGCAGTTCCGGCGAGCCGGCGTGCAGGTCGCCGACGTGACGGTCGGCGCTTCTTGCGGCGGCATACACGAACATGCCGAAGAAGACGATCGAGACCGGGAAAGCCACCGCAGGCTTCCCGAATACGGCCAGCATCTTCATCCAGCGAAGGCGCGCTTCGCGGGCTGCAAACACGCGTTCGCGATAGTTTTCGGGGAACGTGAAGTAGGTAACGATCACCGGCAACATGATCAGGTTCGTCACGATCTTCAGAATCGTGCCGATGGCCGCGGTGATGGCCAGTTCTTGGATCTGCGGAATGGGGACGATGTAGAGGGCGGCAAAGCCGACAGCGTCCGTCAGAATCGAGATCGTGCCGGGGACCAGAAGGCCGCGGAAGCTTGATCGCCCGGCGCGCTCCGCGTTCGAGCCGTGGGCAAGCTCTGCGGTGATCATGTTCAGCTGCTGGACGCCGTGGCTGGTGCCGATGGCGAAAACCAGGAACGGCACTAGGATTGCCAGCGGATCGAGGCCGAAGCCCAGGATCGTGATGAGGCCGAACTGCCAGACGACCGAGGTCGCCGAGCAGAACACGGTAAGCCAGGTCAACTTCCAGTCGCGGCAATAGAAGTAGAGCGACAGGACCGTCAGGATGAACGCCAGGGCGAAGAACGGCGGCGCGAACTGAATGCCGCCCTTGGCGATGTCGGAAATGTTCTTGGCGAAACCGATGATGTGGACTTCGAGGCCGTCTTTCTCGAACTTCTTCCGGATTTTCTCCTCAAGTTGAGTCCCTAGGTCGATGTAGTCGAGCTTCTTCTGCGTGCCGGGATCATACTCGAGAAGTTCGGTAACGATGAGCGATGCCGTGAAGTCGTTCGAGACCAGGCGGCCGACAAGGTTTCCCTTCAAGACATCGTTCTTCAGTTGCTTGATCGCGACGCCTTCCATCTCTTCCGGCGTGATCTTGCCGGGGATGACGTCGCGCGCCGAGATGCCGTCCTCGTTAATTTCGAGGATGCGCGTGTTCGGCGTCCAGAGACTCGTAACCGTGCGGCGATCGACGCCGGGCAGATAGAAGATGTCCTGCGTGATATCGTTCAGGGTCGTGAGGAACTGCTTGTTCCAAATGTCGCCCTTCGTATTCCGGAGCACGACGATGACACGGTTCGCGCCGAACAGGCGATCCTGGTACTCGGTGAACGTCTCGATGTAGGGGTGGTGCGTCGGCAGGCCTTTGAAGAAGCCGGCGTCCATGCGGAGCTTCGAGGCTTCGTAGCCCATGACGACGGTGAATAGCGCAAGGCCCGCAAGCAGCAGCACGCGGCCGCGGAAGAACAGCGTTTCAAGAAGCGAGATAATCAAACCCAGTTCCCCCCGAACGGTCTGCCCGATGCTGCCGAAAGCGGACAGTTTTTGTTGGGTTGAAAATGCTGCACGCGCAGCGGTAGTCAAGGCGCATGCGCTGCGGTTCCGCGCGCATGGTTATGGCGCTATTTCACGGACTTTGAGCGTTGAACAAGAGAAAAGGGCCGGAGGTTGATCCGGCCCTTCGACAACTCTCTTTCCCGGCGAGTTAGTGCCAGTGGCCCCCCGGTTCCGGACCCGGGTACGGCAGCTTCTTGCGCGGGATCAGCGTGTCGATCACGACTGCGATGCCGGGCAGGGCCGTCAGCGCCATGACCATGTTCGTGAAGAACATGAAGGTCAGCAGGATGCCCATGTCGGCTTGGAACTTCAGCGGCGACCACGACCAGGTCGAGACGCCGAGCGCGAAGTTCAAAGCCGTGAAGAACACGCCGTTGCCGGTCTCGAGGATCGTCTCCTTGTACGAGTCGGTGACGGAGTTGCCTTGGCTCAAGTGGTACTGCAGTCGATTGTATATGTAGTAGGCGTAGTCGACGCCGACACCGACCACGAGCACGATCACCGGCAGCGTCGACACCTTCAAGCCGATGTCCAGGATCAGCATGAAGTAGTAGCCGAAGAACGTGGAGAACAGCAGCGGCAACATACAACCGACGGCGGCGCGCCAGTCGAAGTAGGTGATGTAGGTCAGGAACAACACCATCGCGTAGACGATCAGCGTCGAGGGCTGCTCGTACCATTCGATCGTTTCGTTCACCGCGGCGGTCACGCCGGAGTTGCCGGATGCGAGGCGGATCGTGAAGGAGTCCGGTACTCCGTCGATGACAAACAGCGACGCCTTTGCGAATTCCGGCTTGGCGATCAGCGTGGCGAGATCGACCTTCGCCTTGCCGTCGGGTCCGGGCTTCACTTCGATCGTGCCTTCCGCGCCTGCGACGGGCTTTCCGACGAGGCCCAAATACTCGATCTTGTCGGCTGGCGGCGGTTCATAGCCTTTGACCGAGAACGACTGAGCCTGATCTTTCAGCTGCTCGGGCGAGGTGTAGGTTAGGCCCGCGGCCTGCTCGCGCGAGAGTGTCCAGGTGGATGTCGGATTACCCGGCTGCCGGCGCGGCTTGCCGTCGGCCAAGAATTCCGGCGGCATTACACGGTCGCCGTTGTTGCGGCCCGCGGACAGGACCGCCGGGAAGCCGCGTTCCTTCATCCATTCTTTGATGGCGTCGACCACGTGGTGGATCGTCTTGGCCTTGCCGTCGGTCAAGAACACTTGCAGCGGCAGAAGCGTACAGTCGACGTCGATCAAGCCGGACGAGGACGGAATGGGACCGACCGCCTGCACCAGCGCGTATTGGTTGCGCGGCAGCGCCTTCCATTTCAGGTTGCCCTCGTTCCAACCGGCGGCGATTTGCTTGGCCGTGAACGCGGCGCTCTGCACTTCGCGGACGCCATCGACGTTGCGCATGTACCAGCTGAACTCGTTCAGGTAGTTCATGTAGGCGTAGTTCACGCACGCTTGCGGCGGCGTTTCGACCACGATCGTCATGAGATCGAGGCCGACCGAGAATTTGTGCGAGATCGTTTGGGCGTCGATGTTGTAGCGCGAGTCCGGGCGCAGTTCCGGCGAACCGGCGTGCAAGTCGCCGACGTGGCGGTCTTTGCTGTACCAGATCGCGGCGCCGAACAGGGTGAGGAAGACGAACGTCAGCGGGAAAGCGACCGCGGGCGTACCGAACACGCCCAAGATCTTCATGAAGCCGAGGCGCGATGCGCGGGCGCGCGTGATGCGCTCGCGGTAACCGTCGTCGTAGGTGAAGTACGAGGCGATCACGGGCAGCATGATCAGGTTCGAAATCAGCTTCAGGCCGGTACCGATCGAAGCGGTGACCGCGAGTTCTTGAATCTGCGGGATCGGCACGACGTAGAGCGCCGCGAAGCCGACCACCGCGGTGATCAACGACAGCGATCCGGGGATCAACAGACCGCGGAAGCTCGATCGCGCGGCCGCTTCGGGCGCGGTGCCGTACGACAGTTCCGACGTGATCATGTTCAGCTGCTGCACGCCGTGACTGGTGCCGATCGCGAAGACCAAGAACGGCACCAAGATCGCCAGCGGGTCGAGGCCGTAACCGAGGACCGTCAGCAGACCGAACTGCCACACAACTGTGGTCAGAGAGCAGCCTACGGTGAGCCAGGTGAGAGCCCAGTTGCGGCAGTAGAAGTAAACGGCCAAGACCGTCAGCAGGAACGCACCGCCGAAGAAGATCGGCGTCGCTTCAAGGCCGCCCTTGGCGATGTCGGAAATGCTCTTCGCGAAGCCGATGATGCGGATCTTCGTGTCGCCTTTTTCAAACTTCTGGCGAATCTTCTCTTCGAGCTGGGTGCCGAGATCGATGTAGTCGAGCTTCTTCTGGGTACCAGGGTCGTATTCGAGAAGCTCCGCAACGACGAGCGAGGCGGTGAAGTCGTTCGAAACCAGGCGGCCGACAAGGTTGCCCTTTAGAACGTCGTTCTTCAGCTGTTTGATCGCGACGCCTTCCATCTCTTCCGGCGTGATCTTGCCGGGGATCACGTCGCGCGCGGAGATGCCGTCTTCGGTGATCTCGAGAATGCGGGTGTTGGGGGTCCAGAGGCTGGTCACCGTGCGGCGGTCAACGCCAGGCAGGTAGAAGATGTCTTGAGTGACATCGTTCAGCGTGTTCAGGAACTGCTTGTTCCAGATGTCGCCCTTCGTGTTCTCGAGCACGATGATGATGCGGTTGGCACCGAACAGACGGTCTTGGTACTCAAGGAACGTCTCGATGTAGGGGTGGCCGACGGGCAGGCCCTTGTAGAAGCCCGCGTCCATTTTGAGCTTCGTTGCCTCGTAACCGAGTACGATCGTGATGAGCGCGATGATGGCCAGGACCAACACGCGGCCGCGGAAGAAGATCGTTTCTAGAAACCGGATCATTGGACTCGATTACTCCCCTCGCACGTGCCTGTGGCCTCGTGCGTTATCATTGCTTCAGTACCAGAAATAACGGACGCGCCGCCTTGTAACAGCGAGCATGTTCAAATTGTCAGGGGTCAGCCGACTTACCGCTGCGTCGTCATGTTCAGGCGCAGTTCGACCACACACAGCCGCGTTCCTTCCCCCGCCAATAGCCGGCGCAGCTCCCCAGCGCGCGCAGGCCCGTGGCAAGCCGTCCTTTGCAGACGGCGTTTCCCCTCGGATTTTCTGTAACACACTCATGACATTGCGCGAACTGGCATGGCGGCGCTTGGTTCATTACCCGCACCCTGTGTGGGAGCGAGGCCGCACTGCCTCATTCGCGTATTCCCCGCCGCTCTATCTATGGTTGTGTTCTGGATAACAGGCTCCCCCTTAAGGTGACTCTAACGGGTAGGCTGTAGGTAAATCGTGACGCTGGCGTCACATCAAAGTTGACGCTTGTGTCATTTTGAGGTTCAGTTTCGCCGCTGGCCCATTTTCAGGAGTTGCTTGCAGATGACCGCTGTGCAGATCACGAAGGACAACGCCTACGACGCGCTCGATCCCAAAGACTTCCCGGCGATGATGGACGTCGACCGGTACAACGCGCGCTCGACGGCATTCGACAAGATCATTTCGGCGACGCACGACCATTTCTGGGATCCGCTCGACAAGAAGTACATCGACTTCAGCGAGCCGTTCGATCTCGAGAACGAAGCCATTTTGCCGGAAGAGTTCTTTCCGATCTTCCAGACGAAGCTCGGCGAACAGCTTACGCCAAAGCAGAAGATCAAGTTTGCCAACGAGTCTGCGCGCTGGATTCTGTCGTCGATTTTGCACGGCGAGCAGGGCGCGCTTTCGCTTTCGGCTTCGCTCTGCCACATTTTGCGCGATCCCGGCGCGCAAGAGTACGCGGCCAATCAAACGCGCGAAGAGGCGCGGCACGTAACCGCGTTCGCCCGGTACGTACAGGCGCGTTGGGGTAAGCCGCTGGCGGTCGGTCCGACATTGGGCTCGCTTTTGACCGAACTCGTGCTAGCGCCGGAAGTCTACAAGAAGATCGTCGGCATGCAGATGCTGGTCGAAGGTCTGGCGATGGGCGCCTTTGCGACGCTCTACACCCGCTCGCGCGATCCCCTGCTGGTGCGTCTGACCCAGCTTGTCATGACGGACGAGGCATTCCATCACAAGTTCGGCAAGATCTGGGCGGACCGGACGATCCCGAAACTGTCCAAGCAAGAACAGGAGATCGTCGAAGATTGGGCGGCGAGCTGCTTCCAGACGCTGCTGTTCAATCTGATCAATCCCCAGCAAATGCGTGTGGTCTACGAGCTCGTCGGCATCAACCCCGATGAAGCCCAACAGTCGCTGATGGAAGCGATTACTGACGATAAGCGTCGCGAGCGCATGCGCGAGGGCACCGACATCTTCCGCGTGCTCATCAAGACGCTGCTCAAGGCCGGCATCATCACCGACCGCACGCGCTCGTTCTATGCGATGTATGTCGACATGGAAGAGTTGAAGGGCGAGGGCGACGAGATGGTCGGCGATGCGATCGCCGAGGAAGGCATCAAGTACCTCCAAACCATCAATTTCGGCGCTAAAAACAAGGGACCGCTGCTCGCGGCGGCCGAGTAGATTTTCCCGAAACGGTGTGCAAAGGGCGGTCCCATCGGGCCGCCCTTTTGCTATGGATGGCGTCATGAGCGGCGAGGCGTCAGGCGTTTTCGGTGTGACCAGCGATGTCGCGCGCGGGGTGAGCCGGATGTTGCTCGGGCAGGGGTATTCGCCGCTGACCGAGTTTACATTGCCGAACGGCAGGCGGCTCGACGTTGCCGCGATCTCGGATGCGGGCGAGGTTGCGGCGGTGGAGATCAAAGTCAGTCTTGCCGATTTCCGGGCCGACGAGAAATGGCCGGAGTATCTCGACTATTGCGACCGGTACTACTTCGCCGTGCCGGAGGGGTTTCCGCTCGAGGTGCTGCCCGACGCGCACGGCTTGATCGTGGCCGACAAGTTCGGGGCTGCGATTGTGCGCGAGTCGCCGCATTCGCCGATTACCGCGGCACGGCGGAAGTCGCTGTTGATCCGCTTCGCGCGAACAGCGGCTGAACGGTTCATTCGCACAAGCGATCCGTTCGCGCCGTGATGGCTTGCGCTACTTCGGCGATCGCTTCGCCAAAATGCGTTGCAGCGTGCGGCGATGCATGTTCAGCCGGCGGGCCGTTTCCGACACGTTTTGACCGCAGAGTTCGTAGACACGCTGGATGTGTTCCCAGCGGACACGGTCGGCGGACATCGGGTTCTCGGGCGGTGCAGGCTTTGCGTTCGGCCGTGCCAATAGCGCGTTCGCGACATCGTCGGCATCGGCCGGCTTCGACAGATAGTCGATAGCGCCATGCTTTACGGCTGCAACCGCGGTCGCGATGTTGCCGTAACCGGTGAGCATCACGACGCGTGCGTCGGGACGGGCCTGGTGCAAGACCTCAATCACGTCGAGGCCGTTGCCCGACTGGCCGAGGCGCAGATCGACAACCGCAAATGCGGGGGGCGTTCTGCGCGCCATGGTGATCGCTTCTTCCGCCGTTTCGGCGGCGGTGACAACGAAGCCGCGCGCTTCCATGGCGCGCGCCAAGCGTTGGCGAAACGGAGCGTCGTCATCGACGATCAGGAGTGTTTTGTCCGGCAGTCCTTCAGCGGATAGGGCCACGGAATTCCCTCAAAGCTATGCTGGGTCGGGAATATAGGGGCGGTCGAGGCTAGAGGCCAGCGCGGTCTTGGCCGTTATCCTCTTGGAATCGCAGGGTTCTCAAGAACCTTGCGGGGGAAGTCGACGCGAACGATGGCGCCTGCCTTCGGGCGGTTGCCGAAGTTAACGGTTCCACCAATGCGCTCAATCAGCGTCTTGGCGATGAAGAAGCCGAGGCCCATGCCGGCATGACCGTCAGCGTGGGCGTTGCCTTTGGTTTCGCGTTCGGGGTCGACGCCCGCGCGCGAGGTGACGTAGGGCTCGCCGAGGCGGGCGAGGATAACGGGATCGAACCCGGCACCGTCGTCGCTGATCGTCATGTGAACGGTGTCGCCGTCCCAGGTCGTTTCGATATCGACTTTCGACTCGGCGAAGTCGACCGCGTTTTCGATGAAGTTGCCGAGGCCGTGCACGATCTCCGGCGTCCGGCGAACCGTGAGCGTTCCCTCGCCTGAGGTCGTGACGTTGATGTCGATGCCGAAGCCGCGATGCGGCTCGGCGATCTCGTCGATGAGCGCCGGTAGAGGCAGGCGCTTGGCGATCGTGTCTTCGTCCGTGTCTTGTTGCGAGAGTTTCGAGAGTATTTCGCGGCAGCGTTCGGCTTGGCCTCGCAACAGGCGCACGTCTTCGAGCCATTCGCTGTTCTTGGGCATGCCGCGCTCGAGCTCGCGGGCGACGACGGCGATCGTTCCGAGCGGCGTGCCGAGTTCGTGGGCGGTGGCGGCCGCCAGCGCACCGAGGTCGGAGAGGCGCTGCTCGCGCGTCAAGGCTTCCTGCGTCGCGGCAAGCGCGGTTTGCATGCGCCGGCTTTCGTCGGCGATGCGCCACGCGTAGATCAGGCAGAAACCGATGCCGAGCGTGAGGGATACCCAAACGCCCGCTATGTAGAGCGGTGGAAGCTCGAGCGGCGCTTTCGGATCCCATGGCAGCGGCCAGTGAAAGATCGTGATGAACGAGCTTGCCGCGAAGGCGAGCAAGGCGAGCGCGAGCGTCGCGCCCAGGCTCAAATTGCCCGCCGAAATCACGATCGGCGCGAGATAAAGAAGCGCAAACGGGTTCTCGATGCCGCCGGTCAAGGCCAGCATGGCGGTGAGCTGCAGGATATCGAACCCCAGCTGAGCCACCGCTTCGCGCTCCGTCAGTACGCGGACATCGCGATGGCGGAAGAACAACACCGCGTTCAAGCCCAAGGTCACCGCCATGACCATGAGGCACTGGCCCATCGGCATTTGGTATTGCATGCCGAAGAAGACGATCACGATGGCCACAAGCTGCCCGATGAGTCCGAGCGTGCGGACGACGAGCAGCGTGCGCAGGCGCAGGTTCGAGCTGTTGCTGCCGCCTTCCGCAGAAAGCAGTCCGACCGGGAAAAGCGAGAATTCGGTGCGCGGCTTCTGCTCAGGCGCGTGGTGTTCGAGAGCGGCTATTTGGATGTCGCCTTCTTGGTGCTGAACAGAGCTTCCAGATCCTTGTGGCCCGACGCTTGCGCGATGTCGCGCGCGGTGGTACCGGAGGTGTCGGTCTCGTCTACGTTCGCGCCGCGCTCGAGCAGCAGCTTGACGACGTCCTTGTGAAGAGCGCGCGTCGCCTTAATGAGTGCCGTTTCGCGCAGGGCGCCTGTGAGGTCGACGTCGGCCTTGTGGTCGAGCAGGTAGGTTACGATCTCGAGATCGCCATTCGCAGCCGCCAGGGTTAGCGCCGAGGTCTCGTCCTTCTTCGAGCGATCGTCGGGGCGTGCACCGTTCTCGATCAGTAACTTGACGATATCGAGGCTCCGTACCGTGACCGCTAGCACAATCACCGGCGTGCCGTCGGCCGCGCGAGCGTGAACAGACGCGCCATCGATGAGCGCCTTGTTGGTGTCGGCGAGGGACCCTTCGCGAATGGCCTCGACGATCGGCAGGTCGCCGAACAGATCGAGTTTGGCTTGCGCCGGCGCGAGGCTGGCGATTAGCGCGGCCGCGACTGCGACCATTCGGACGAGTGGGAACGGTGCGAAACGCATGGGACGGTGACCAACTTGTGCCGAAACATACCAGGGCTCCGTGCGGAATTGAACAGGCCCGGCCAAAGGTTTAGCGGGCATTAATCGCTCATCAAGTAAACGAGGTCACACGTAGCGAGGGTCTCGGCGGCTTATGAGCAAGGGCGGCAAACGGCGTTCGCGCCCAAGCTCTTCCGGCCGTCGCGCGCGTTCGGAGGCGGAGCGCGAGCATCACGGCGGCGGGGAGCGGCCGCGGCATTGGCGGGTTCTCTACGTTCTTTCGATTGCCGGTATTTGGTGCGGCGTCGGGATTGCGGCGGTGCTTGCTTATTTTGCGGCCGATCTTCCGTCGACCGAAGGGCTCTGGCGCCAGGAACGTACGCATGCGGTGACATTGCTCGATGTCGGCGGGCGGGTGATCGCGCGGCGCGGTATCGACGCGGGTCTGCCGGTCACCCTGCGCGATTTGCCAGCGCACGTGCCGCAAGCGGTCCTTGCGAGCGAAGATCGGCGGTTCTACTCGCATATCGGCTTGGATTTTTGGGGGCTCGGGCGCGCCGCTTGGGTGAACATGAACGCCGGCCGCGTCGTGCAGGGCGGCTCGACGATCACACAGCAGCTCGCGAAGAACCTGTTCTTGAAGCCCGAGCGCACGTTCGGCCGCAAGATTCAAGAGGCGCTGCTCGCCGTCTATCTCGAGATGTCGTACTCGAAGGACGAGATACTCTCGCTCTATCTCAATCGCGTCTACTTCGGTGCGGGCGCATATGGCATCGACGCTGCGGCGCGGCGTTACTTCAATAAGCCCGCGGCACGCCTGTCGCTTGTCGAAGGGGCCATATTGGCAGGGCTCCTCAAAGCGCCGACGCGGTATTCGCCCGTCAACGGCATCGAGCTCGCGCAGCAGCGCGCCAGCGTCGTGCTGCAGGCGATGGTCGAGACCCATGCGATCACAGCTGAGCAGCGCGACGACGCGCTGCGCACACGGCCCAAGCTTGCGACGAGCGCCGAAACGCAGGGCAATCAGTATCTCGTCGATTGGGTCATGGAGCGGCTGCCTGGGCTGGTCGGCCGGCCGAATGTGGATTTGATCGTACAGACGACGCTCGATCTCGAGCTGCAGCGTTTGGCCGAGGAGGCGGTGCTGAAGACGCTGCGCGCGAAGGCGCGGCCGAACGTGCAGGGCGCGCTTGTCGCCATGACGACGGACGGCGCGGTCAAGGCCATGGTCGGCGGGCGCTCGTACGTGAGTTCGGAATTCAACCGGGCGACGCAAGCCAAGCGGCAGCCGGGTTCTGCCTTCAAGCCGTTTGTGTTCTTGGCCGCTCTTGAGGCCGGGCGCACGCCTTCGACGAAGGTGATCGATGCGCCGGTTACGTACCGGGGGTGGACGCCTGCGAATTTCTCAGAGAAGCACGAGGGCGAGATGACGATGGCCGAGGCGCTGGCGCGGTCCGTCAACACGGTTGCGGTGAAGCTTTGCCTTGAGGTTGGACCGAAGACCGTCGCGCGGACTGCGCGGCGGATGGGCATCGTATCGGACTTGGCGCCGGTGCCGTCGCTCGCCCTCGGCACATCGGAAGTGACGCTTTCCGAACTCGTTACTGCGTATGTGCCGTTCGCCACGGGCGGACGCAAGGCGATCGCACATGGCGTCAAACGCGTGACGTCGATACGCGGTGAGGTGCTTTACGAGCGTTCGGGGTCAGGCCTCGGCATTGCGGTGAATGCCGACGCAGCCGGTGCGATGAACCGAATGCTGATGAAGTCGATCCGCGAGGGAACCGGCAAAGCGGCAGCGCTTGGCGAACGTCCCTCGGCGGGAAAGACCGGTACGTCGCAAGACTTCAAAGATGCTTGGTTTGTGGGTTACACGCGCCAGGTCGTTGCGGGCGTTTGGACGGGCAACGATGCGAACCGTCCGATGGACAAGGAAAACCGCGGCGGCACACTGCCCGCGATGATCTGGAAGACTTTCATGGAAAGCGCGACGGCGGGACAGCCCGTGATGCCGCTTCCCGGCAGCGATGTGGTCGACGAACCGGCCGAAGACGAAGGTTCGGCGTTCGATGATCTGTTGGCCGGCCTTTTCGAAGACAAACCGAACTAGGCGGCGCGGCGGCGCTTCGGTTTTTGCGCGGTGTAGCGGTGAAGCTCCGTGCCGTTTTCGCGCAACCACGCTTGCGCTTCCTCAGCGTCACGTTCGCCGACCAGGCGGTCGACCAGCCGCCAGAAGCGCGTGCCATGGTTCATTTCGCGCAGGTGGGCGACCTCGTGCGCAACAACGTAGTTCAGCACGTGGTTCGGTGCCATAATCAGGCGCCAGGAGAGCGAGATCGCGCCTGTCGTGGAGCAAGAGCCCCAGCGGCTGGCGGCGTCGCGGATCGTGATGCGGGTGTGCTTCACACCGAGTTCGGCGGTCAATGCGGTGACGCGGCGTGTGATGTGGCTGCGCGCTTGCTTCTTTAGCCATTCCTCGACGCGGCGTGGGGCGTGTTCGCGTTTGCCGGCGACGCGGATCGTCGGGCGCGCCGCTTCGTTGTCGACCCACACGGTGCCGCGTTCGGTGCTGAGGCGCAGGACGTGAAGGCTGCCTTTGAAGAGTACGGTGTCGCCGGGTTCGAGGTAGACGGGCTCCGGCACCTTTGCGAGGCGGCCGGCGATCCAGTCGCCTTCCTGCCGCGCGAAGTCGAGCGCCTTGTGGACGGAGCGTTCCGACGGCGCGACCACGGCGACTTCGCCGGTCGAGGGGTGGACTTTGACGATGAGGCGGCGCGCGCGCGGGTTCAGGCGCACCTTCACGGGCACCGAGCGGCCGGCGATCTTCAACGTCTCGTCCATCGTTCGTCTTTTCACGGCCTTCGACCCCTCGCTCGAAAACTGCTACTCACTTCCCCCACCAGACACTTCACCCATCAACCCAACAAACAGACCATGACGGATCGACCGCGTTTCCACTTGGCCTTTCCCGTTCACGACCTGCACGGGGCGCGCGCCTTTTACGGCGGTGTGCTCGGTTGTCCGGAAGGTCGATCCAGCGACGAATGGGTCGATTTCGACTTCTTCGGGCACCAGATCGTCGCTCATTTGACCCCCTCTTTGACCCCATGGGAAGGGCGAAACGAGGTTGATGGCGAAGAAGTTCCCGTGAGGCATTTTGGTGTCATCGTTACCCCTGCGAAATTCAAGGAAATCGCTGAGAAACTGCGGATTTCCGGGGCGCGATTTTTGATCGAGCCGCAGACCCGGTTTCAGGGACTTCCCGGTGAGCAATTGACGATGTTTGTGACCGACCCGTCGGGCAACGCGCTCGAATTCAAAGCCTTCGCCGACGACCGCATGGTGTTCGCGAAGGATTAACGCTCGGCCGGTTTCTTAATAGCGCATTAGGGTTAAGAAAGCGTTATGCCGAGGTGGCCTTCGAGCGCTGCGATCGTTGGGGCTGCGGCTTCGACCTTAATCGTCGTCATGCCGATCTCGCGCGCGGGTTTGAGGTTGATGCCGAGGTCGTCGAGATAGATGCAGCGTGCGGGATCGACGGCAAGGGCGTCGGTCATCATGCGATAGATGCGTGGGTCGGGTTTGCGGATGCCGATTTTCGACGACTCGATCACGTGTTGAAACAGGCCCATCGCCTCGTCGATTCCGCGGTTGTTGCTCCACGCGCTGGGGCGCTTGTCGTCCGCTTTCACGTTGTTCGTGATGCAGCCGGTCTTGAAGCGGGCGGCGATGCGGCGCAAGGCCTCCAGCATCGACGGGCGAACAGCGCCCTGCAGGCAGGCGATGACGTCGCGGCCGGGGAGTTCGAAACCCTGAGCACGTGCCTCCTCTGCGAATGCCGCGTCGAAGGCAGCCGGCGTGATTTCGGCGCGCTCGAACTTGGCCCAGGCGTTGTCGTGCGGGTTCGTGGCGTTGATCCGTCTGATGAGGTCTTTTGGCAGGCCGCGTGCGGATTCGAGTTTGTTGAAGGCCTCGAACGGGCTTTCGGTGATGACGCCGCCGAAGTCGAAAATTACTGCTTCAAACATCGCTTTTTCCGCTGCCGTGAGCCACGGACATAGCATCTTGCGGCCGTATGTCCCTTGTGAAAAGTTGGCCCGCGACGCCTATTCTCCCGACCGTCGAACTTTCAAGGAATCCTCCATGCCCGAGGCCCGTACGAAACGGCCGACTTCGCCGCATCTGCAAGTCTACAAATGGCCGGTCACGATGGGGACGTCGATCCTGCATCGCGTCACCGGTGTGGGGCTTGGGATCGGCACCTTGGTGCTCGCTTGGTGGCTGGTGGCGGCGTCGCTCGGGCCGGATGCCTACGCGGTGTTCGAGACGGCAGCGTTCCACTGGTTCGGGCGTTTCGTGCTGTTCGGCTTCACGCTCGCACTGGTCTATCACGCGCTGAACGGGGTGCGGCATCTCGCGTGGGATTTCGGGTACGGGTTTAAGGTTCCGACAGCGAACATGACGGGGCTTGCGGTGTATGGCGCGACGGTCGTGTTGACGGTCGTGATCTGGATTGCGGCTTACGCATCGATGGGGGCGTTCTGATGAGCATTCAAACGCCGCTCGGGCGCGTTCGGGGGTTAGGTTCCGCCAAGCATGGGACCGAGCATTTTTGGCATCAGCGGTTGACCGCGGCGGCGATGGTGCCGCTCACCGTTTGGTTCGTGTGGATGGTTGCGCGCTATGCCGGTGCGCCGCATGCGGACGTGGTGGCGGTCCTTGGCCATCCGATCAACGCGGCGTTGATGCTGCTGTTCGTGGTGGCGGGCCTCTATCACATGGCGCTGGGCCTGCGCGTGGTGGTGGAGGACTACATCACGGTCAAGGGCACGAAGTTCGCGCTGCTTTTTCTCGTCAATTTTGCGGCCTTTGCGATCGCCATGATTTGTGCGGTTGCCGTGCTGCGCATCGCTATTAGGTTCTAATCGATGGCTTCTTATCCGATTGTCGATCACACGTATGACGTCGTCGTTGTCGGTGCGGGCGGCTCGGGCCTGCGCGCGACGCTCGAGGCGGCGAAGCTCGGTTTGAAGGTCGCCAACATCACGAAGGTGTTTCCGACGCGCAGCCACACGGTCGCCGCGCAAGGCGGTATCTCGGCGGCGCTCGGCAACATGGAGCCCGACGATTGGCGCTGGCACATGTACGACACCGTGAAAGGGTCGGACTGGCTCGGCGACCAAGATGCGATCGAATATCTCTGCCGCAACGCGCCGGAAGCCGTCTACGAGCTCGAGCATTTCGGCGTGCCGTTCAGCCGGACCGAGGAAGGCAAGATCTATCAGCGCGCGTTCGGCGGGATGACGAAGGACTTCGGTAAGTCGCCGATCCAGCGCACGTGCGCCGCTGCGGACCGTACCGGTCACGCGATGCTGCATACGCTTTACGGGCAGAGCCTGCGCTACGACGCGGAATTCTTCATCGAATACTTCGCGCTCGACCTGATCATGGAAGACGGGCGCTGCCGCGGGTTGATGGCGTGGTGTCTCGATGACGGTTCGATCCATCGCTTCCGCGCGCAGAAGGTGATCCTGGCGACGGGCGGCTATGGCCGTGCTTATTACACGTGCACAGGTGCGCACACGCAGACTGGCGACGGCAACGCGATGGTGCTTCGCGCGGGCTTGCCGCTGCAGGACATGGAGTTCGTGCAGTTCCATCCGACCGGTGTCTATGGTGCGGGCGTGCTCATCACGGAAGGTGTGCGCGGCGAGGGTGGGTATCTCACCAACGCGAACGGCGAGCGCTTCATGGAGCGCTATGCGCCGAGCGTGAAGGACTTGGCCTCGCGCGACGTCGTCAGCCGGGCGATGACGATCGAGATCCGCGAAGGGCGTGGGGTCGGGCCGCATAAGGACCACATCCATCTGCACCTCAGCCATCTTGACCCGAAGATCATTCACGAGCGGTTGCCGGGCATTGCCGAGTCCTCGCGCATCTTTGCGGGCGTCGATGTCACGAAGGAGCCGATCCCGGTGTTGCCGACCGTGCATTACAACATGGGCGGCATTCCGACGAACTATCACGGCGAGATGGTCATCTCGAAGGACGGCAATCCGGATGCGGTCGTACCGGGTTTGATGGCGATCGGCGAGGCAGCTTGCGTATCCGTGCATGGCGCGAACCGCTTGGGCTCGAACTCGCTGATCGATCTTGTCGTGTTCGGTAAGGCGGCGGGCATGAAGTGTGCGGCCGACATCAAGCCGAACGAGCGGCAGGCGGACTTGGCGAAGGATGCGGGCGACAACGCGCTGGCGCGCCTCGATCGCTTCCGCAACGCGAGCGGCGGGACGCCGACGGCGGAGCTGCGGTTGCGCATGCAACGGGCGATGCAGTCCTACTGCCCCGTGTTCCGCACGGGCACAGAGCTCAAGAAGGGTGTCGAGGCGGTCGCACAGGTTTATCGCGACATGCCTTCGCTAGGGATCAAGGATCGCTCGCTGATCTGGAATACGGATTTGGCGGAAACGCTCGAGTTCGACAATCTGATCGCGCAAGCGGCGGTGACGGTCGAAGGGGCGAATGCGCGCGAGGAGAGCCGCGGCGGTCACGCGCGGGAGGACTTCCCGAACCGCGACGATGCGAAGTGGATGAAGCACACGCTTGCGACGTTCGATACGGCGTCGGGGAAGGTGAAGCTCGACTACCGGCCGGTGCACACCTACACGCTGTCGAACGATGTCGAGTACATCGCACCGAAAGCGCGCGTCTATTGAAGGTTCTCGTCACCGGCGGCTCCGAAGGCATCGGTCTTGCCATCGCAGCGGAGGCGGTGGGTGCCGGGGCCGAGGTCGAGATCTGGGCGCGGCGCGAGGATAAGCTCAAAGCAGCCGAACGCGCGCTTGGCGTGACATGGCAGGCCGTCGATGTCGCGGACCCTGCTGCGGTCCGTGCAGCTGCAGCGCGCACAGCGGTGCCGGACCGGCTGTTCCACTGCGCCGGCTTTGCGATCGCGCAGTTCATCGATCAAGTCGGCGACGAAGATGTGGCATCGCTCGTGCGAACCAATGTGACGGGGCCGATGCATGTGGCGCGGGCGTTTGCGCCGGCTATGGCCAAGCGGGGATCGGGTGCGATTGTGCTGACGGCGTCAGACCTCGGCTATGTGGGGTTGTTCGGGTGGTCCGTTTATTCGGGCACGAAGCACGCTGTCGTGGGGTTCGCATCCGCTTTGCGCAACGAGTTGAAGCCGTTCGGCGTCAGCGTGCAGGCGCTGTGCCCGCCGGCGACGCAGACGCCGGGCTACGACAAAGAGAACGCGACGAAGCCAGCGTCGGTGCGCAAAGCGGAGGAGAGCGGCGGCGTGATGAGTGCCGAAGCGGTCGCGCGGGTTGCTTGGGCACGGTGCGGCCTGGGAGGATTGCACATCGTGCCCAACCGGACGTCGAAGTTCTTGTTTGCGCTATCGCGCGTGTCCACCGACCTTGCCCATTCATTTGTACCTGCGCCGGGGCCCGGGAAGTCGCGATAGCCCCCTTGCTGGCAGGTTGCTGCCACAATGATGCCGAATCTAGCGCCGTAATGTGCGCCCAAATCGAGGACCTGTTTATGGCCATTCTTTCCGATGCGGCGGCGCGGTCGCCGGGGTTGAAGTTTCTGCTGGTGGCGTTGATCACCATCGTGATGTCGGTGCCGCTGTTCTTCATCTTTATTGCGCTCATGGACCGGCAGGACAACGCGCGAACGGCTGCGGCCGATATCGCGCGGGGCTGGGGTGGACCACAGAGCATCGGCGGGCCTGCGCTGGCGGTGCCGTATATGGTCGCCGAAACCCAGACCAGCCCGCAAGGCATCGTGTCGGTCGTCGACGTGCGGCGCGTTGCGGTGTTTCTGCCGAAGGTGCTGCGGGCCGAGGCGTCGACGAAGACAGAGAAACGCGCCCGCGGGATTTTCGACGTCAACGTGTTCACGGCCGATATTGCGATCAGCGGCTCTTTCGGGAAGCATGGTTTTGCCGACGTGGGGATCAGTCCGAAATCGATTGCCTGGGATCAAGCCGTGCTGATGGTCTCGATCTCGGACTTGCAAGGCTTGGCGGAGAATGTGTCGGTCACCTGGGGGGCTGCGAAGTCCGAGGTGCCGTTCAGACCGGGCCTTGTCGCGGAGATGGCGATGTATTCCGGCATCAATGCCCGTGTTGGGGTGGATGCTGCGGCTGAGGACACGCCCTTCTCCATGTCGTTGAAACTGCGCGGGACGAGCGATTTGCAGTTCGCCGCCGCGGGCGAGGAAACCGAAGTCACGGCGACCGGAACGTGGCCGCATCCGAGCTTTCAAGGCGGGTTCCTGCCGGTCGAGCGTGCGGTCACGCCGGAGGGGTTCCGCGCACGCTGGAAGGTGCCGCATCTAGCCCGCAACCTCCCGCAGGCAATGCCGACGACGGATGCGGTCATGAACGGCTTCAACCTTGCCGGGTTCGGGGTGTCGTTCTATCAGCCGGTCAATTTCTATCTGTTGATCGAGCGGGCTCTCAAGTATGCGATGTTGTTCATCGGTCTCGCGTTCTTGTCGTTCTTCTTGATCGAGACGCTTTCGGGCGCGCGCCTTCACGGCGTGCAATATCTGCTGATCGGCGGCGCGCAAGTCGTGTTCTATCTGCTGCTGCTGTCGTTTGCCGAGCAGTGGGGGTTTGATCTTGCGTATCTCACAGCGGCGGTGGCCACGGTCGGCTTGATTTCGGCTTATGCTTGGTCGGCGCTAAAGAGTTCGTCGCGCGCGCTTGTCGTGTTCGCGGTGCTCAGCGTCCTCTATGCGCTGTTGTTCCTGCTGTTGAAGCAGGAAGACTACGCGCTCATCATCGGTGCGTCGGCGGCGTTCGCTGCGGTTGCTGTAACGATGTACGTCACGCGTAACGTCGATTGGTATCAACAGACGCGACCAGCCGTCGGTTTTGGCCGCGACTGATCAATGCGGACGCAGGGCGGCGGACATCTCGCCGCCTTTCGCCTTGCGCCACGCGACGCAGCGGTCGACGGTTTCGAGCGCGTTCGCGTAGACGCGCGGCGCGCCCGCGATGTCGCCGATCATCGGTTTGTAGAACCACTCGATCTCGGCGCGCGACTGGTCGGCGCACAGGTCCTTCGCTAGGCCCACCAGGCGGGAGCGGGCGTCGCGCGGAACCGAGGCGCTGATGCGCTTGAAGTCGCGACGGAACCACGCCCAGACGCCGGGGCGGCGCTCCGCATCGGCGAACGCGGTTCGCAGGTAGGTCGCTTGCTCGCGCACGCCGAGCGTGCCGGCGACAATGAAGTCTTCGATCTCCTGATTGGCGAGCGGATCGCGCGCTGCGGCCAGCGCAGTCAGCGCCATGGTGCGGAATTGGGCGTCGGTGGAGCTTTTAATGGCCGCTATCGCGTCGCGCGCGACGGGCGCGCCGCCCGAATAGATCGCCGCCCAAAGCGCTGCTTGCACAAGCTCAGGCGCGAGTGCCTGGGGTTGGGTCCCTTGCGCCATGGAACGCAGGAGGTTCGCACCTTTGCCGGCTAACGGGGTCAGCGTGTTCGGATCGCGAGCTACACGCACCAAGATGTCGGCGAGTTCCGCGCGGAGAAGCGCCGCCGAACTTGCTTCGCGCCGTCTTGGCTCAAGTCCGGTGGACGCAAGCGATGGCGCGAACCAACTTCTGACGGACTGCTCAAACAGCGGCAGATCGTTTTTGGTCAAGAGTTCGCCGCGCAGCTCGTTGAGGAACGTGCCCGCGAGCGAGACGGTGTCCCAAGAACCTGCAGTGCCCACGGATTTCAGAGCGGTCAAATAGGTGGCGGCGTCTGCCTCGCCTGCTCGAAACGCAGCGCGCAGGCTGTGCAACAGAGCGAGCTGTTCGCCCGGCGACAAGCGCGGGGCGTTCGCCGCCAATTTCTGCCAGTCGGCGCTTGCCATCGCGAAGCGATAGTAGCCGGCGCCGTCGGCGTTCGGCATCATCGAAGCGCCGCATTGTCCGTGTGCCGTCACTGCCGCCGTTTGGTTCGTCAGCATCGTGCAGCTGCGGTAGCGGCCCTTGGCGACGTCGCGTATGCAGACGGGGATCGACCACTTGCGCTTGTCGGCGGCGGTGCTGGCGCCGAAGGGAGATTGCGCGAGTTCGACGATGAGGTCGCGGTCGCTGCAGGTCGTTTTCATGCGGACGAGCGGCACACCCGGCTGGTTTAGGAACGACTGGAACGCGGGGACGATTTCGGGCTTGCCCGAGCCTTGAGCGAGCGATTCCATGAAGTCATGGACGTTCGCGGTGCCGTGGGCAAAGCGGCGCATATGCGTTCTGACACCTTCGCGGAATGCGTCTTCGCCGAGGTAGGATTCGAACATGGCCAGAACGCCCGCGCCCTTGCGGTAGGTCAGCCCGTCGAAGGCGTTGAAGATGTCGTCGTTCGACTTGATCGGCTGGCGGATCGCGCGCGCGGTCGAGAGCGAGTCCGTATCCATCACGCCGAGCGCGTCAAGGATCGTCTCGCGCGCGAACTCGTGCGCCGGCCACACCGCGGCGGCCGACTTGTTGCCCATCCAGGACGCGAACGACTCGTTCAGCCAGATATCGTCCCACCATTTCGGCGTGACGAGGTCGCCGAACCACATATGGGCGACTTCATGCGCATGCAGCAGCTCGAAATAGCGCTTCTGTTGGATGGCAGCGTCATTGTCGAGCAGGATGCCGCGTTCCGTGTAGGTGATGGCGCCGGCGTTCTCCATGCCGCCGGCGGTGAAATTCGGCGGCGCGATCAGGTCGAGCTTGGAATAGGGATACGGTGCCGCGAAATAGTCTTCGAGGTAGCGGACAAGCGGCGGCGTTTCCATAAGCGCATAGCGCGAACGATCGCCCTTGCCCTTGACCGTGATGCCGCGGAGCGCGATCGGCGTTTGGCGCGCCCGGAAAGCGGGTAGCGTCGGGCCGTCTTCAACGTCGTAGGGACCTACGATCAGCGCGACGAGGTAAGTCGGGAGCGGCTTCGTCGGAGCGAACGTCGTTTTCTGGAGGCCGTTCGGAGCCGGCTCTTCCTTGATGGCGTGTGCGTTCGTCACGACGGCGTGAGCCTTGCGCGCGGTGATGGCGATTTCGAACGGCACCTTAAACCGCGGTTCGTCAAACGACGGGAAGGCGCGCCGGGCGGAGATTTCTTCGAACTGCGTCCAGGCGTATTTCTCGCCGTTGGCCGGCATCGACGTGAGGGCGTCGGGCGTCGGTTCGAAGGGAGCGTTGTAGGTGAAGCGCAACGTCGCCGCGCCCTGTGAGAGTTCGTCTTCGAACGTCAGCTTCGCGATGCCCGTGCCGTGAACTTGTTCGTATGCGGCGGCAATGCTTGTGCCGGCCGCGAGGCGCGCGCCGACCGACTCGACGGTCAACTCCCGGCCATGAAGGAAGATTTGCCGCGTCGGCTTCTTGAGAGTCACGTCGATTTCCACAGTGCCGCCGAAGCGCGGCTTGTCGGGGTCGATCGTCAGGTCGAGCCGGTATCGGGTGGGTTCGACTGTGTCCGGCAGCTGGCCCAACGGGATGTCCAGCGAAGGGTCCTTGCCGGGCTTCGACGGGCCGCATGCGGCGCAGAGAAGCAAAAGGCACGCTACGGCAAGTCGGATCGTCGGCTGCATTTTATCGGGAAGCCCCCAGCTAGAGAGGGCGCGACAATAAGGGGTTGGGAGGGGCTTGTGTACCCGGTGGACGCATGGCTCGGCGCGCTATACATCCTCAAATATAGCTATTTACGAACGCTACTCAGGGTACGTCATGGTTCAGCTTTCGTTGCCGCAGAACAGCAAGGTTAGACCCGGCAAGACATGGCCGGCGCCGTCCGGTGCCAAGCGGCCGAAGACGCTCAAAGTCTATCGCTGGGCGCCTGAGGATGGGGAAAACCCGCGACTCGATACTTACGAGGTCGATCTGGACGCGTGCGGGCCGATGGTTTTGGACGCGCTGATTAAGATCAAGAACGAGATCGATCCGACGCTCACCTTCCGCCGGTCGTGCCGCGAAGGCGTTTGCGGATCGTGCGCGATGAACATCGATGGGTCGAACACGCTCGCGTGCACGAAGTCGATCGACGACATCAAGGGGCCGATCGCGGTCTATCCGCTGCCGGCCATGTCGGTGATCAAAGACCTCGTGCCGGACATGACGCATTTCTATGCCCAGTATGCGTCGATCGAGCCGTGGCTGCAGACGAAGACGCCGACGCCTCAGAAGGAATGGAAGCAGTCGCCGGAAGACCGGGCGAAGCTCGATGGGCTCTACGAGTGCATTCTGTGCGCGTGCTGCTCGACGTCGTGCCCGAGCTATTGGTGGAACCAGGAGCGGTATCTGGGTCCCGCGATTCTGCTGCAGTCCTATCGCTGGCTCGCCGACAGCCGCGACGAGGCGAAGGGCGAGCGGCTCGACAACCTGGAAGATCCGTTCCGGCTCTACCGCTGCCACACGATCATGAACTGCGCCGCGACGTGCCCGAAGGGGTTGAACCCGGCGGAGGCGATCGGCGAGATCAAGCAGATGATGGTGAAGCGGTCGGTCTAGTGGCGGGCGCGCGCTACGAGGTCGAGTATCGCGCGGCGCGGGCGCAGTTCGGATTGCTGGCGCGCAAGGCCGGCGCTGTGGTCGAGCACCACGAGAATTCAGCCGCGCGAGGGCCCTATGGCGAGGCGCTTATCACCGATGTCGCGTGGTTCGGGCCGAAAGATGCGCCACGCTTGTTCTTGTGTTCATCGGGGATGCACGGGCTTGAGGGCTCGGCCGGGTCAGCGGCGCAGTGCGCGTGGATGGCGCGCGGGGTGAACCTGCCTGCGGGTGTTGCGGTCTGTTTGGTGCATGCGCTGAACGCGTGGGGCTTTGCGCATATCGCACGCTGCACTGAGAACAACGTCGATCTCAACCGCAACTTCATGGATTTCGGCAAGGCGCTGCCTGTCAACCCACACTATCACCACATTCGCGATGTGATCCGCATGAAAGATGTCGGGCCGCAATCGATCGGCGAGTTGATGGCCAACCATCATCGTTTGACGGCCGCGATTGGACCGGCGGCGCTCGCTTATGCGGTCAACGCTGGTCAATACACGGATGCGGAGGGTCTGGCCTATGGCGGGACCGGGCCTGAGTTCGGGCATCGCGTGGTGCGCGATCATGTGTTGCCGAAGCTTGCGCATGCGACGCATGTGGGGTTGATCGATTGGCATACGGGTGTCGGTGCCTATGGCGAGGTCGCGTTTCTGCCCACCCAGGGCGTGGGGACGGCTGCGTGGAATCGCGCCGCCGTGTGGTGGGGGCGCGAGCGCGTGGCGGGTTGGAAGCGTTCGTCGGTTGAAGCCGCGATCGAGGCCGATGAAGCTGAGAGCGGTTTGACCGTGCACAAAGATGGGCAATTGCGGTTTGCGCTGGCGCGTATGCTGCCGCAGGCGGAGGTCACGGGCGCGGTGATCGAGTTCGGCACGGAGAAGGAAGGCGACTTCGCGAAGCTTGCACTGATGACGATGTATGAGCGCTGGCTGCGCTTCGTCGATCGCGATGACCGGCATGCGCCGCAGCACAAGGCGCATCTCGAAACTGCGCTATCGTGTTTCGCGCCGGACGACGCGCAATGGCGCGCGCTTGTACTCGGCGAAGGGCCGGTGCTTATGGATCAGGCGATCGCGGGACTCGCCGCTGCTTAGACGTCCATCGGGCGTACGCCGAGTTTCGTCCAGAGTGCGTCGTCTTTTTCCTTCGCCGGGTTCTTCGTCGTCAGCAGTTTTGGGCCGATGAAGATCGAGTTCGCGCCGGCGAGGAAGCAGAGCGATTGCAGTTCCTCGCTCATGTTTTCGCGGCCGGCGGAAAGGCGGACCGCCGACGTTGGCATCATGATGCGGGCGGCTGCGATCGTGCGGACGAATTCGAAGTTGTCGATCGGCGCGCTGTCGCCCAGGGGCGTGCCCGCGATCTTCATCAGCGCGTTGATGGGAACGGACTCGGGCGGTGTGGGCAGGTTCGCGAGCGTGACCAGCATGCCGATGCGGTCGTTGCGTTCTTCGCCCATGCCGATGATGCCGCCGCAGCAGACGGACATGCCGGCTTCACGCACGTTTTCGAGCGTGTCGAGGCGGTCCTGCAGCGTGCGCGTCGTGATGACTTTGCCGTAGTACTCGGGGCCGGTGTCGATGTTGTGGTTGTAGTAGTCGAGACCCGCTTCGGCGAGGCGGTTTGCTTGAGCCTTGGTCAGCATGCCCAATGTCATGCAGGTTTCCAGGCCCATATCTTTGACCTCGCGGACCATGTCCACGATCGCGTCGATGTCGCGGTCCTTCGGTTCGCGCCAGGCGGCACCCATACAGAAACGCGAGGCACCGCCGGCTTTCGCTTGGGCGGCGGCGGTTTTCACTTCTTCAAGCGCCATCAGCTTCGAGGCTTTGAGGCCGGTCTCGAACTTGGCGGACTGGCTGCAGTAGCCGCAGTCTTCGGGGCAGCCGCCGGTCTTGATCGACAGCAACGTCGACATCTGCACCTCGTTCGCGTCGAAGTGCATGCGGTGAACGGTCTGGGCGCGGAAGATCAGGTCGGCGAACGGAAGGTCGTAAAGGGCGCGGGCGGCTTCGTAGGTCCAGGCTTGCTTTTGCTCAGCCGACTTTGGGCGGCGGTCCAGGGTCGTTGCGGTCATCGGTCCCGTTCGAATTTTGAAAGCGGGGCGCAGCATAGGTGCCGCGGCTCATGGGTCAAGCGCGGCTTAGGGCTTGATGACGATTGGCGTGCCGACGCGGACTTTCTTGTAGATTTCCTCGATTTCGGCATTCGAGACGGCGATGCAGCCGGCGGTCCAATCTCTCACCAGGCCCGTGCTTTGGACCATCGTCAAATACTCGGGCGTGCCGTGGATCATGATCTGGCCGCCGGGCGAGACGCCGCGCGTTGCCGCGGCAGCGCGGTCCCGCTTGTTGGGGTAGGAAATCCGCAGCGACAGATGAAAGCTGGAGCCGGGGTTCTTGCCGTCGATGATGTAGCGGCCTTCGGGGGTGCGCGAGTCGCCCTCTTGCTCCTTATGCCCGACAGGGTTGCCGCCGAGCGCGATGCGGTAGGTTCGGAACGCTTTTTTTCCCGTCCACAGCGTCATTACGCGGCGCGACTTGTCGACGACGATGAGGTCGACCGGCGCGGCCACAACCGGAGATGTCGCGAGGGCAACCAGCGAGAGGGCGAAGATGAACGAGCGCATGGCCGGCACTTTTCGCCGCCGAAAGCGGCGCGTTCATGGCATGAACAAGGTATTGTGAGCCGCAATTCGGCCGCATTTTCTTTGCGCCCCAGTCGCGTCAAGATTTGCGGGCAGGACTGGGGCGCAGTTTGGGAACGGGTGATATCTCATGAGTTTTGCAACAAGGGTTTTGACGGCGCTTGCGGCCGTTGTTTCGATCGGAAGTGCACAGGCGGAGTATGCTCCGCCCGGCAGCTATCAACGCACATGTACTGACATCGAGACCACGTGGAACACGCTGTCGGCGTCGTGCCGCACGCGGTCGGGAAGTTGGAACACCACGACGCTGCGCGACTATCGCGATTGCGACGGCGATATCGCGAACCGCAACGGCCGGTTGGAGTGCGCGAGTTCGTATCCCGGCGACGACGGCGATGACGACGACTACGGCGGCTGGCGGCCGATGGGCAGCTATCGCAATTCGTGCCGCAACATCACGATCGAAGGCAGTACGTTGCTTGCGGAGTGCCGCGACAATTTCGGACGCTGGCGCTACACGGAGTTGCCCGGCTATCGCTCCTGCCGCGACATCGTCAATGCGAACGGCATATTGCGCTGCAGCCGCGACGACTACGACGGCGATGACGATCACGGCGACGACGATGACGCCGACGGGCGTCTGCCCGGCGGAAGCTGGCGGTACTCGTGTCAGAACGGGCACGTCTACGGCAACGTTCTCTACGCGACGTGCCGCGACGCCTCGGGAAGCTGGCGCGCGTCGACGCTCGATCTCCGGTATTGCCGCAGCAATGTCGTCAATCAGAACGGCAGACTGGTGTGCATGGGGCCCGGATCGGGCGGCGGGTATCAGCGCATCACGCTGTACAAGCACTCGAATTATTCAGGCAGTTCGCGGACGTTCTCCGGCGACATCCCGAATTTGAGCGCGCACGGGTTCAGCAACGTAACGTCGAGCGTCGTCATTCAGGGCGGCACTTGGCAGCTTTGCGACCGGCCGAACTACCGCGGCTATTGTGTAATCCTCGACCGCTCGCAATCGAATTTGTGGGCGTTTGCCTTCAACGACCGGGCGGAATCGATTCGTCGCATCCG
>CAZYGK010000021.1:27029-31824 GCA_964647355.1 uncultured Flavobacteriaceae bacterium
GCGGCAAAGCAAGCGTGGCCGCGTGCGCTCGATTGGTTCAAAGCGCACGGCGTTTGAGGGGCGTAACTGAACGACGTGAACGCTGAAGCTCGTGCAGAGGCCAAGTTCCAAGAGGAAGTGGCGGCGAATCTGACGCGCAACTACGTCAGCCAGCTCATTCATGGGATGCTGGCGATGACGGGGTTCCGGCTCGTCAATGCGCCGACGTTCGTGCCGGCCTATCTGTTTCTTCTGACCGGATCGACGGCATTCGTCGGTGTTGCTCTTGCGATGCAGCACCTGGGCGCGTTCGTCAGCAGCATCTTCGGCGCGACGGCGATCGAGCACAGGCGGCGCATCGTCGATCTGGGCTTGCGCTACGGCTGGATGATGCGGCTCTCGGTGCTGGGGCTTGCGCTATCCGGCTTCTTTTTGCCTGCGAACTTCACGGTTTACGCGTTCGCGCTGTTTCTGTGCGCGCTCGGCGTGTTTTCGGGCATGCAGAATGTGCTCTGGAACGTGCTGCTGACAAAGACGATCCCCGCCGACCGGCGCGGCATGATGATCGGCCTGCGCAATTTCCTGGGCGGGATGACAGCATCGGCGGTTGCCTATGTAGGCGGCAAGTACCTCGTCGAAAGCAATGCGCTCGGCAACGGTTATGCGGCGACGTTTCTGCTCGCGTTCGTTCTGACGGCGATGGGGTTGACGCTGCTCTACCTGGTGCGCGAGCCCGATGCGCCGAGCGTGCGTGCGCCAGTCAGCGTACGGGAGCGGTTGGCGGACCTGCCGGTCCTGCTGCAGGACCGGGCGTTTGCGATGTACTTCTGGGCGCAGACGCTTGCCACTTTGGGGACGCTGGCGCTGCCGTTCTACATTCTTTTCGTCGGCAAGACGCAGGGTCTGTCGGGCGAGAAGATAGGGCTTCTCTCGCTGGCACTTCTCGTTTCGCAGACGGTCGCCAATCTCGGCTGGGGTGCGTTGGCGGACCGGTTGGGCTTCAAGGCGGTGTTCGTTCCGGCGCTGCTGATGTGGGCCGGTGCCACGATTGCACTCGCCTTCTCGACCGATTCCGTCTCGGTGATGGCGTGCTTTGTCGGGATCGGCGCCGGCTATTCCGGCTTTCTGATCGCCGCGCAAAACATGGTGCTCGAGTTCGGCGACCGCTCGGACCTGCCGATGCGGATTGCGATGGTTAACTCTGCGCAATCTCTGGTTCAGGTTTTCGGCGCGATTGCGGGCGGGCAGATGGCCGCCTCGCTTGGTTTTGAAGCCGTGTTCGCCGCTGCAGTGCTTGCCAAGCTCGCGGCTGCTGGCATGTTGTGGTTCTATGTTCGCGAACCGCGCGTCGCGCGGCGATCTCGGGGGGAGATCGTCGTCGACGCCGCGGAGGGGTTCGAAATGCCAATCACCGGCGAAGGGGCCGCAATCCCCCCAAAAGTGGCGGGTTCCGACCGCACGCAACCGAAGGCAGCTGCGAGCGGCGCCAAGGGGTCCGATGCGCGGACGCGTACGCCGATCTCCGTTCGCATGGACGACATCAAGCTGACGCTGGGCGCGGCTTGCGGCGCGCTGTTCTTGCTTGCGGCGTGGACGGGAGCGTGGACCTTTAGCGCGGTGCTGGCCATCGGCGTTGTGCTGATCGCGGTCGCCCGGCTTGGGTTTGTGCGCAGCCTTCCCGATCAAGTCCTGCCGTTGCCGGCGCCTGCCGTCGTGCAACCCACCGACGCGCCGATTAGGGTGGCGTCGCGCTCCGACCTCGTCCCGGGCGACTTGGTGCGCCAGATGCCCGATGCCGCGCTGTTGACCGACCATACCGGACGCATCATTGCTGCAAACGAAGTTGTCGCGCAGTACTTTGGTGCGGTCGAGGCGCGCAAGCACTTGGCCAGCGTTGTGCGTGCGCCGCAGGTGCTGACAGCGCTCGACTTTGTGCTGGCCGGTAAGGGGCCGCAGCGGGCCGAGTTTCCGCACGGCGGCGCGCAGCAACAGAATTTCGAAGCCTATGTCGCGCCGATCGAGGACGGTGACCGGATTTTGCGCGCGGCGCTCGTGGTGCTGCGCGACACGAGCAAGGCTCAACGCGTCGAGCAGATGCGCGCCGATTTCATCGCCAACGCCAGCCATGAACTTCGCACGCCGCTTGCGTCGTTGACGGGCTTCATCGACACGCTACGGGGCCACGCCAAGGAAGACCCGCAAGCGCTGGAGCGGTTTCTTGGCATCATGGCCGAGCAAGCGACGCGCATGCGCCGCGTTATCGACGACCTCTTGGCTCTGTCGCGCATCGAACTCAACGAACACGTTCGTCCGGCGGGCAGCGTTAATCTCGGCGACGTGGTCGAAGAGGTTGCGACGTCCGCGACGCCGCAAGCGCACGGGGCCAACATCCAATTGGAGATTGTGGAGCCGACATCCTTGCCGAACGTCGCGGGCGATCGGGAGGAACTGCTACAGGTCGTTCACAATCTGATCGACAATGCGATCAAGTACGGCCGGCCGCAGACGATGGTTACGCTGGAACTTGGGACGCGCCGAGCCAATCCGGGCGAGGCCGGGCCGTCGCCAGCGGTCTATCTTGCGGTCAGGGACCGCGGTGAAGGCGTCGCGCGCGAGCACATACCGCGGCTGACCGAGCGGTTTTATCGGGTCGATGTGCGCCGGAGCCGCGCGATCGGGGGAACCGGACTTGGGCTTGCGATCGTCAAGCATATCGTCAACCGGCACCGCGGCCGGCTGGCGATCGACAGCACGGTCGGCGAGGGCTCAACGTTCACGGTGTTCCTGCCCCTTGCCACCGAAGCGGGGCACAGCGATGCGCAGCAGGCGGGTTTGCTGACCGCGTCTTGAGGCCAAACAAAAGGGCCTGCCTCGCGGCAGACCCTTTCATCTTCTTCCCCTCTAAAGTCGCTGCGCTTAGCTGTTGGCCAGATAGCGCCGATAGTCCTTGTCGCGCTCGCGGTCGCGGCGGCTTTGCGTCGGCTGGAAGGCCTTCACGCTGTGCGCGTCGCAATAGGGCGAGCCAACCTTCGGGGCGTGACCGCAGAAATGGAACTCGTCGCTCTTGGACGGGTCGCCGATCGGCCATTTGCACATGCGGTCCGAAATCGTGAGCACGGTCGTCTTGCGGCCGTGTTCGTCCACCACCGGGTCCTTCTCGACGATCGGGACCTGCACGACCGGGGCCGGGCGCGGGCGCGCGACCCGGCGGACGGTCTGGAGGCGGGGGCGTTCGGCGCGGGCGGGGGTCGCGCGGCCGGCTAGCCCGAGGCGGTGTACCTTGCCGATGACGGCGTTGCGGGTAACTCCGCCGAGTTGGCGGGCGATCTGGCTTGCACTAAGTCCTTCGGCCCAAAGCTGTTTCAGTTGTTCGACGCGTTCGTCCGTCCAACCCATTTTGTTCTCCCTCGCTGGGGGCGAGATTGGTTAAGGCGAGGTATAGTAGGGAACGGGGCTGGACCTACAAGTTCTAACGGCCGGCACAAGATGTAGTTATTGGGGATTTGTGCTCGCCGGAACACATGGTTAACGAATCAGCCTGAATCGTTGACATGTTAGCTTACGCCACCCATTAGTGCCCCTTCGCGGAAAACCTTGGTATTTCCGCTGGATGACTTGAGGAAAACCCCGTGATTTCGCCGCTTTTGCCGACCTATGCGCGTGCTCCCGTCACTTTGGAGAGGGGCGCGGGCGTCTATGCCTATGGCAGCGACGGGCGACGGTTCTTGGATTTCGGTTCGGGCGTTGCGGTCACAGGCTTGGGTCATGCGCACCCGCATTTGGTCGCCGCACTTACGACCCAGGCGGGAAAGATCTGGCATACCTCCAACTTGTACCAGGTGCCGGGGCAACAGCGGCTGGCCGAGCGCCTCGTCGCGGCGACATTTGCGGACACGGTTTTCTTCTGCAATTCGGGCGCCGAGGCGAATGAGTGTGCGATCAAGATCGCGCGGAAATTCCATTCGCATCACGGGCGGCCGGAGCGGTTTCGCGTCATCACGTTCGAGGGCGCGTTCCATGGGCGGACGCTTGCGACGATCGCCGCCGGCGGTCAGAAGAAGCATCTCGACGGGTTTGGACCAAAGGTCGACGGGTTCGATCAGGTGCCGTTCGGCGATCTCGACGCCGTGCGCAAAGCGATCGGTCCCCACACGGCGGCTCTCTTGATTGAGCCGGTGCAGGGTGAGGGTGGCGTTAGGCCCGCGGCTCCAGAGTTTTTGCGAGCACTGCGCGTACTGTGCGACGAGCAGGGGCTGCTTCTCCTGCTCGACGAGGTTCAAACGGGCATTGGGCGTACGGGCAAGCTGTTCGCGCACGAGTGGGCGGGCATCACGCCCGACGTGATGGCGATTGCCAAAGGCATCGGCGGCGGCTTCCCGATGGGCGCATGTCTAGCCACGGAGAGCGCGGCCATCGGCATGGTGGCCGGTTCGCACGGGTCGACGTTCGGCGGTAACCCGCTTGCCATGGCGGTCGGCAACGCAGTGCTCGATGTCGTGCTGGCGCCCGGGTTCTTGGAACACGTGAACAAGATTGCGAACTATTTGCGTCAACAGCTTGCCGGTGTCGTCGATCGCAATCGTTCGGTCGTCGAAGATGTGCGGGGCCAAGGGCTGCTGATGGGCATCAAGTGCAAAGTGCCGAACGGACAGTTGATCGATGCGCTGCGCGAGCGCGGTTTGTTGACCGTCGCTGCGGGCGACAATGTCGTGCGCATCCTGCCGCCGATGATCGCGACGGAAGAACATGTGCGCGAAGCAATTTCCATCTTGAACGACGCGTGCCAGAGCTTGGCTCATGTGCCCGCAACGGATGC
>CAZYGK010000021.1:31924-40886 GCA_964647355.1 uncultured Flavobacteriaceae bacterium
GCAGCGAAATGAGTTTGAAGCACTTTCTGGACCTCGATGCTTTTGACGGCGCGACTTTGCGGCGGCTGATCGACGACGCCAAGCGGATGAAGAATGCCCGCAATGGGCGGCCGAAGGGTGCAGCCGACGACGCCGTGCCGCTGAAGGGCAAGATGCTGGCGCTTGTGTTCGAGAAGCCCTCGACGCGTACGCGCATTTCGTTCGACGTCGGCATGCGCCAGCTGGGTGGGGAATGCATGTTCCTCGACGGGCGGGACATGCAGTTCGGGCACGGCGAAACGGTGGGCGATACGGCGAGAGTGCTGTCGCGCTACGTGGATGGGATCGTGCTGCGTACGAAGCGGCATCAGAGCTTGCTGGAGCTGGCGGCGTCGGCGACCGTGCCCGTCATCAATGGGCTCACCGACAAAACGCATCCCTGTCAGCTCATGGCCGACGTGATGACGTTCGAGGAGCATCAAGGGCCGATCAAAGGCCAAACCGTGACGTGGTCGGGGGCGGGGAACAACGTTTGCGCCTCGTGGGTCCATGCCGCCGTCAAGTTCGGGTTCGAGTTGCGTGTCGCCTGTCCGGCCGAAGCGGAGCCCGATCGGGGGCTGATGAGCTGGGCGAAAGAACAGGGCGGCAACGTCAAGATCGTACGCGATCCCTATGAAGCGGTGTCCGGCACGCAGTGCGTGGTCAGCGACACGTGGGTCCAGATGTCGGAGTCCGATCAGCTCGGCGAAGGTGGCACGCGCTCGCGGCACAATGTGCTTGCGCGCTACCGCGTGGACGAGAAGCTGATGGCGGCGGCGGGCAAGAAGACGATCTTCATGCACTGTCTGCCGGCGCATCGCGGCGAAGAGGTCACGGACGCCGTTCTCGACGGGCCGCAGTCGGTCGTATTCGATGAGGCGGAAAACCGGCTGCACTCGCAGAAGGCCGTGCTTGCTTGGGCGATGTCGTGACGAGCAGCGACTTCGTCCGCAGCTTCCAAATCGAAGGCATGAACGTCCGCGGGCGGATCGTGCATCTGACCGATTTGGCCGATCGCGTGATTGCAGCGCACGGCTATCCGGATGCGGTGTCGGGTTTGGTGGGCGAGGCGTTGGCGCTGGCAGCGCTGCTGGGCGCGTCGCTGAAATTCGACGGTACGCTGACGATCCAGACGCGCGGCAAAGGTCCGGTGCGAATGATCGTCGCCGACTACATGACCCCGGGGGTCGTACGTGCGTGCGCGACCTTCGATGGCGAAGCTGTCGAGGCGTTGGGTGCGGCGCCCACGTTCGAGACGCTTGTCGGCGAAGGGTCGCTGGCGATCACGATCGATCAGGGCGCGGATATGGAACGCTATCAGGGGATCGTGTCGCTTGAGGGCAAAGGGCTTGCCGACGGCGCGATGAGTTACTTCGAGCGCTCGGAACAGATCCCCACACGCATCAAGCTTGGGGTTGCGACGCTGAGCGCGCGCGGGGCCGACGGCTCGCGGCCGCATTGGCGCGCGGGCGGGTTGATCATTCAGAACCTCGCGGCGCTTGGCGGCGTGAATGCGCCGGCGGCGGAGGATCCCGACAATTGGGTGCGGGCGGCGGCACTGTTCGATACAACGGAAGCGCATGAGCTCGTCGATCCGCAGGTCGAGGCCGAGCGGCTGCTTTACCGGCTGTTTCATGAAGACGGTGTGCGGGTGTTCGGCGTGCGGGATTTGCAGTTCGGTTGCCGGTGTAGCGCGGACCGGGTGATGAGTGTGCTGTCGCAGTACCCGCCGCAGGAGATCCATGGGCTGGCCGACGGCGACGGGATGATCCGGGCGACGTGCGAGTTCTGCTCGGCGAGTTATCGCTTCAAGCCGGACGAGATTCAGCCGGTTGCGTGATCGATCAAGCGACGAATGAACGCGACGCAGGCGTCCACCTGCGAAAGCTCGATGAATTCGTTCGGCTTGTGCGCTTGTTGAATGTTGCCGGGTCCGCAAATTACCGAGGGGATATCCGCTTCTTGGAACAAGCCTGCCTCGGTGCCGTAGGCGACGGCTTCGGCGTGGTTGCGGCCGGTGAGTTGCTTGGCGAGCGTTTCGGCGGGGCAGCCGTCCGCCGCGACCAGCGCGGGGACGTGCGATCGGACGGTCGTGACGATGTCCGCTTCCGGCGCTATCCGGCGGAGGCGGGGCAGCACATTCTGTTGTGTGTGCGCAACAAAGCGCTCGTAGATGTGGTCGCGGCTCGTGCCCGGCAGGTAGCGGAACTCCCACAGGAACGAGCAGTGGCGCGCAAGGATGTTGAGCGCGGTGCCGCCTTCGATGACCGAGGCTTGGACGCTGGTATACGGCGGGTCGAAGCGACCCGACGGGTCGCCGATCTTGCGCATCTCTTCGGCGAGCCGGTCCAAGTACATGATCAGTTCGGCCGCGACCATGACGGCGTTCACGCCCTTGTCGGTTTGGCTCGAGTGCGCCTCGCGGCCGGTCACCGTCGTGCGGAACGAGCGGATTCCTTTGTGGGCGTTTACGACCTTCATGTCGGTCGGTTCGCCGATGATCGCGAGCTTCGGCGTGGGCACCGACTTCACGATTTCGGCGATCATCGGACGGACGCCGAGGCAGCCGACTTCCTCGTCGTAGGAGAGCGCGATGTGGATCGGCGTTTTGAGACGGCGCTTCTGGAACTCCGGCAGGAGGGCGAGGATCACGGCGGAGAACGACTTCATGTCGGACGTGCCGCGGCCGTAAAGTTTGCCGTCTTTTTCAACGACCTTGAACGGATCGGTGTCCCAGGGTTGCCCGTCGACCGGTACGACGTCCGTGTGGCCCGAGAGGATGATGCCGCCCGATTCGTTCGGGCCGAGTGAGATGAGGAGGTTCGCCTTCGTGCCTTCCGCATTCGGGATGCGCCGCGGTGCGAGCCCGTAGGCGCGCACGTAGTCCTCGACGAATGAAATCAAGTGCAGGTTCGAGTCGCGGCTGGTCGTGTCGAACGCGACGAGGCGTTCGATCATTTCGCGCGGGGTGTAGGTTTGGGTCACAAGAAGACTCTAGCTTCGAAACTTTCTGGCACCATACACCCAACGCAAAAGTTGTCATCCCGGCCGAGCGAAGCGAGAGCCGGGACCCCAAGGGAATAAGGCGTTGCTACCTCTCCTCGGTCCCGGCTCGCAAGCTACGCAGCGCTGCTGAAGCAGCGGGCTTCGCTAGCGTCCGGGGTGACAGAATTTGATTGGGTGTCAGCCGTCCAAACTCGATGCCGGATTGCCGATGATCGTCAGGAATTCGCGGCGGGTCATCGGGTCTTTGCGGAAGGCGCCGAGCATCGTGGAGGTGACCATCGTGACGCCAGGCTTGTGAACGCCTCGGGTCGTCATGCATTGGTGCTGGGCTTCGATCACGACGGCGACGCCCTTCGGCTCCAGCACCTTTTGGATGCAGTTCGCGATCTGGGCGTTCATCTTTTCCTGCACCTGCAGGCGGCGCGCGTATGCCTCGACGACGCGAGCGAGCTTGGAGATGCCGACGACGCGGTTCGTGGGCAGGTAGGCGACGTGGGCCTTGCCGATGATTGGGGCCAGATGATGCTCGCAGTGCGACTCGAAGCGGATATCGCGCAGCACGATCATCTCGTCGTAGCCTTCAACCTCTTCGAAGGTGCGCTTCAGGTAGTCCTCGGGGTCCACCGTGTAACCGGAGAACCATTCCTCGAACGCGCGCGCAACGCGGGCGGGCGTATCGCGCAGGCCTTCGCGGCTCGGGTCGTCGCCGGCCCAGCGCAGGAGCGTCGAGATTGCGGTTTCGGCGTCTTCACGGGTCGGACGCGATTGCTCGATCAGCTTCGGCTTCGCGGTGTTCTTGCGGATCATGGACGCCATGGCTTGCTCCTCGGGTCTTCGTGAGAACAATACGCCCGCGACCCAGGTCCAGATCAAAGCACTCGGCGCTATGATTTCAATAGAAGGTTTCGTGAAATATGCCGCCGTCCAGGGTTGACGTAGCTGATTTCGCAGCTACGCCAAATCCACAATCTTGAGCGGGTTTAATGAACGCGGCGCGCTTCGTGCGGGCTGTCGAGCGGAAATAGCGGAATGTCCACCTGGAAAGCTTCACCTTCCGCGGTCTGCATCTGGTAGGCGCCCAGCATCATGCCCGACGGTGTTTCGAGCGGGGTGCCGGATTTGTATTCGAACTTTTCGCCGGGGCGCAGGATCGGTTGCTGACCGACGACGCCCGCACCCTTCACTTCGATCGTGCGGCCGTTCGCATCGATGATGCGCCAGTAGCGCGCGCGGAGCTGGACCGTGTCGTGGCCGCCGTTTTCGATCAGGACCGTGTAGGCCCAGAAGAAATGGTTCGAGTCCGGCGCCGACTGGTCGGCCAGATAGGCCGGCTCAACAGACACTTTGATCTGCCGTGTGGTGCGTTGGAACATTTGGCCCCCGCCTGCCCCTTGAGCCGGCGCTACGTCGCCCAGCTCGATCCCCGTTTCACGCTTCATTGCTTCTCTACCGTTACTGCCGATTTCACTGAGTTCGCAACAAAGCAATTCTCGTGCGCAGCGTGATGGAGGTCGGAAATCTCTTGGGAGGATGGTTGACGGTCGCCCGAAAAGGCCACTTTGGGCCGAAGTGTTACACGGCTGACCCAGTATTTTCCTTGGGCGTTCTTCTCCATGACCCCGACCGCCTCGTCAACGTAACTATCGACGGTAAAGCGCTTGCGGGCGGCGACAGCCAAAAATGTCAGCATGTGGCAGGTCGAGAGCGAGGCGACGTAGGCCTCTTCTGGGTTGACGCGCGTCGCCTCGCCTTTGAACTCAGGCGCCGCCGACCAAGGTACGACTTCGCCGCCGCCGAATTGCACCTCGTGCGCGCGGTTGTAGGTTTCGTAGGTGAAGTCGGCGGAGGTGCGGCGCCAGGTCGTCGTCGCGCGGTATTCGTGCATGATTTACCTCACAGTGTTTTCAACGCCTGACGTAGATCGTCGGCGATGTCGGCCGGGTCTTCGAGGCCGACGGACAGGCGCAACATGCCGTCGGTGACACCTAGCTCCGCTCTTGCTTCGGGCGTCAAGCGAAAGTGGGTTGTGGTTGCCGGGTGCGTAATCAGGGATTTCGCATCGCCCAAGTTGTTCGAGATGTCGATAAGGTTGAGCGCTTTGGCAAACTTGAACGCCTCCGCCTTGCCGCCATCAATGACGAAAGTGACAAGTGAGCCACCGAGTCCCATTTGGGCACGCGCGAGTGCGGCCTGCGGGTGATCGGGGCGGCCCGGGTAGATGACACGTTTCACTTTGAGTTCGCGGGCGAGGGCGTCGGCGACGGCGGCTGCGTGTTCGCACATCGCGCGGACGCGCAGGTCGAGCGTCTCGAGCGACTTCAGGAGCACCCATGCGTTGAACGGCGAGAGGCTCGGGCCCGTGTTGCGGATGAAGGTTAGCAGGTGATCGGTCAGGAACTTCTTGTCGCAAAGGATCGCGCCACCGAGGCAGCGGCCCTGACCGTCGATGTGCTTGGTTGCAGAGTAAACGACGATGTCGGCGCCGTATTCCATCGGGCGCTGAAGCACGGGCGTCGCGAAGACATTGTCGACAATCAGACGCGCACCGGCTTTGTGCGCGATGTCGGCGACGGCTTTCAGGTCGATGATTTCGAGCGTCGGGTTCGCCGGGGTTTCGAGGAAGAAGACCTTCGTTTGCGGCGTGACGGCTCTTCGCCAGGCGTCGAGGTTCGTGCCGTCGACGAGCGTGGACGTGATCCCGTAGCGGGCGCAAACATCCTCGATCACATAGCGGCAGCCACCGAACATCGCGTGCGAGGCGACGATGTGGTCGCCTTGGCGCAGGTGGCAGAGCAGGGCGGCGCTGACCGCGGCCATGCCGGTTGCGGTTGCGCGCGCGACGGGGGCGCCTTCGATCAGCGCGATGCGCTCTTCGAAGGCGGCAACCGTGGGGTTGCCAAATCTCGAATAGGTGTAGCCGTCATCCTCGCCCTTGAAGCGGGCTTCGGCGGTTTCAGGGCTGTCGTAGGCGAAGCCCGACGTAAGGTAGAGGGCTTCGGAGGTTTCGCCGTTCGGCGAACGTTTCAGGCCGCCACGGACGAGGCGGGTCTTCAGGCCGTACTCACGGCCGGGACGTAGTTCTCCCATCGCATGCACTCCAGACACAAAAATCCCCGGACCAAGGGGATAATCCCAAGCCGGGGTCGGAGGTCACGCGACCCGGCCTTTTAGCTGTTTGTTTAACGTGGCCGCGAAGCTGACCGGCTCAAATCACCACGTGGGCGCAACTTATGCGGGACGTTTGGGCGGCGCAAGGGTTGGGGACATTCAGCCGCGCCGCTTGGCCGGGTCGGGCCGGTGGCCTAAAAGCAAGCCATGGCTCAACCTTCGACATTGTTTTCGCCCGCCGACGACGGCGAGCCGCAACGCGGACACTCGACCGGCATTCTTCCCGCCAGCCATCTGCGCGGCATGATCCAGCGCGGGCGCATCCGTTCGCTGCGCGAGATCGAGGACGGGCAGATTCAGCCGGCGAGCTTGGACCTGCGGCTCGGTTCGACGGCGTGGCGCATCCGCGCGAGCTTTTTGCCGGGGCCCGAGACCACGGTGAAGCAACGCATCGATCAGCTGGCGCTACATCAGATCGACCTCACGAAGGGGGCGGTGTTCGAGGCGGGGTGCGTCTACATCGTTCCGTTGCTTGAGAGCATTGCGTTGCCCTCACGCATGTCGGGCGTTGCCAATCCGAAGAGCTCGACCGGGCGGCTGGACGTGTTCACGCGGCTGATCACCGACCGGGCGAAGGAATTCGACCGGATCGAACCCGGCTATGAAGGACCACTCTATGCGGAGGTGAGCCCACGCTCGTTCTCGATCTTGGTGCGCGAAGGGTCGCGCCTCAATCAGCTCAGGCTTCGGCGCGGGTCGCCCGTGTTCACCGACGCCGACTTGCAGAAGCTGCAGGATGAGCAGGGGATCGTTGCGGGCGACGCCGATATCTCGAATGGCATCGCGCTCTCGGTCGATCTGAACGGCGCCGGATGGAACGGGCTCGTCGGGTATCGCGCGAAGCGGCATGCGGGCTTGATCGATGTCGACAAGCCGGGCGCGCACGAGCTTGCCGACTTCTGGGAACCCATTCGCACGCGTCCCGACGCGACGATGGTGCTCGATCCGAACGAGTTCTACATCCTGGCCTCGCGCGAGGCCGTTTCGATCCCGCCGGACTATGCCGCCGAGATGGTGCCGTACAATCCGCTGGTCGGCGAGTTCCGCGTGCACTATGCGGGTTTCTTCGACCCGGGCTTCGGCTATTCGGGCGCGGGCGGTGCGGGTTCGCGCGCTGTGCTCGAAGTTCGCAGTCACGAGGTGCCGTTCATTCTGACGCATGGTCAGATCGTCGGGCGTCTTGTGTTTGAGCGTCTGACCGAGGCGCCCGAACGCGTGTATGGACAGGGTTTGGGCTCGAACTATCAGGGCCAAGGGTTGAAGCTGTCGAAGCACTTCCGCGGGTGAGGCCATGCAGGGTGTTGCCTATTGGCCGTTCCTGCTCGCGATTGCGGCCTATGTGGCGTACCAGACGTTCTTGAAGGCCGCGCGGCCGGAGGTGAACATCCTCGGGCTGCTGATGTTTGCCTATGCGGTCTCGTTCGTGTGCGCGGGGCTACTTTGGTGGCGCAATCAGGATTTGGGCGTAAACCGGCTCGGCTGGCACGATCTTGGGATTGCGGCTGCGATTGGCGCGTCGATCGTCGGAATCGAGTTCGGGTTTGCGACGGCGTTCCGCAATGGTTGGCCATTGAACACAGCCGGCGCGATCGTCAATGTTGCGGCGGCGCTTATCGTCGTGCCGATCGGCTATTTGCTGTTTGCCGAGCAGCTCAGTTGGACGAAGGCGCTGGGCCTATTGCTGTGTTGTGCGGGGCTCGTGTTGGTGGCGCAGCGCTAAGCCTTGCAGCTGCCGCCGCCGAGGACGCAGAACTTTGCGCAATGCGGGTGGTTGAGTTTCACCGGGGCGAGAGCGCCGGCGAGCTTCGATCCAAATTCGAATTGCGGCTCATAGGGTAGCAGCGTGCAGGCGACCACGGCGGGTACGCTCATGCCTTTGCGCTTCACGATCATGCGGCTTGAGGCGCACATCACGTCGCCGGGGCTCTTGTTCAAAATGCCCCAGCAGGCGGTCGTTATTTCCGGGACGTCGATGCGGGCGTCCATTTCCGGGAAGATGACGAGCGCAGCGTGATCGTTCGCGTCAATCGCGAGGTCTTCGCGCGCGAAGAGGGCGGCGTAGCCGGCGCGCATGTCTTCGTCCTTGTCGCCCCAGCGCAGGCGGCCGGCGACGGCTACGGGTATGTTCCGGTCGCGCAGCCAGCGCAGGCCTACGAGCGTCTCTGCGAACGAACCTTGTCCGCGCTCCTCATCGTGCAAATCTTCGCGCCAGTGGTCGACGCTCACGCGCATGACCAGCTTGGTGCCGTGGCGCGTGGCGAGATCGGCAATAGCTGCCTGCACGCGGGGGCGCATCATCGGCTTCATGGCGTTCGTCAGAACGAGCGCGTCGTGCCCGCGCGACAGCGTCTCTTCGAGGATCGCGGCCATCTCGGGGTTCATGAACGGTTCGCCGCCGGTGAAGCCCACCGTCTGGGGCCGTTGGTTCAAGCGGGCGGCTTCGTCGAGATAGGAAGCGACTTCGGCTGCGCTCAGATAGACGAGACGGTCGTTCGTGGGAGAGGATTCGATGTAGCAGTTCGCGCACTCGATGTTGCACAGGGTGCCGGTGTTGAACCAGAGCGTGTCCAGGCGCTTCAGGGCCACGGCTGCGCGGGGTTCGCCCTTTGCGGTGACGTCCGGGTCTTGGAACTTGCGTGGGTCAAGCTGTTTGAAGGCTTGTGGGGTGGGGACATTTTGGTTCATGGGCAGCAAGCATAGATATACGGACGGGATGTGCAAATCGCTGACCGGGAGGCTGTTTTGCCAGCCGAGGCAATGGACATTGCGC
>CAZYGK010000022.1:0-1595 GCA_964647355.1 uncultured Flavobacteriaceae bacterium
AGACGGCCTTCGAATTGTGGCTCATCGTGCCGTAGTAGCCGCGATTGTACCATTCGTGCGCCAGCACCGGCGGCAACTCGAGCTGCTCGGCGATCTCCGGCCCGGTCAGGCCGTTGTTGATCAAGCGGACGCTTTGGTCGTGCAGGTATTTGTAAGCGTCGCGGTGCTTCGACAGGAAGTCTTTGATCACGTCGGTGCCGAAGCGCGGGATGCCGTGGGCCGCGAACATGATGTCGCTCTTGTCGGCGTAAAGGCGGATCGATTGGGTGAGATAGTCCGCCCAGGCCTTGGCGTCGCGCACAAGTGCACCGCGTGCGGGCAGCAAATTGTGCATGTTTGCATTGGCGTTCTCAGCCATGAACACGGCGCGCATCTGAGGTAAGTAGAAATTCATCTCGGCCGGCGCTTCGGTTCCGGGCGTGACCTGGAACGTCAGCGTGACGCCGTCGATCGTCATTTCCTGACCGGTCTTGGCGATGATGTCGGTAGGCACGATCAGCGAAATTGACCCCGTCGAAATGCCTGGCCCGAGGCCGGAGGTCATTTCACCTTCGGGGCCACGGCTCAGCGTTGTGCCGAACTGGAAGCGTGCGCGCCGCGTCATCGCGGGGCCGGCGATGATGTTCTCCGACACCGTGTGTTCCATGAAGCCTTCGGGCGCGATGATCTTCACGCGCCCCGCTTTCACGTCTTCCTCGGTCGTGACGCCGGCGACGCCGCCGAAATGGTCGCCGTGGCTGTGCGAGTAGATGACGGCCACGACGGGTTTGTCGCCGACGTGCTTCTTGACCAGGCCAAGTGCGGCCTTGGCGACTTCCGCGGTCGTAAGCGGGTCGACGACGATGTAGCCCTTGTCGGTCAGGACGAAGGACACTGTCGAAACGTCGAAGCCGCGTACCTGGTAGATGCGTTCGTGGACCTTGTAGAGGCCGTTCTTCGTGATGAGCTGGGCCTGGCGCCACAAGCTCGGGTTCGCACTTTCGGGAGCTTCGCCCTTCAGGAAGTCGTACGAGGCCGTGTTGAAGATGACCCGGCCGCTTTCGTCCTTCACGAGCGGATCTTCGAGCGTCGCGATGAAGCCGCGATCGGCGAACTCGAAGTCTTGTTTGTTCGCGAACGGGAGCTCTTTGAGGATCTTCTCGCGCACTTCCTTCGTCGAGGTGGTGGCTTCGGCGACGACCTCTTTTGGAATGCTCGGGGCGGGTGCACCGAGGAGGATCGGCAAGACGCCGCGGAACATGTAGGCGAAGCCGATCAAGATCGCCGCCGTGACGCCGATGCCAACGGCGAGGCCGCGCAGGAATCGGCTGGTTAGGACGCGCTGGACGATCGGGTTGTTCAGGACGGCGTTCATGGAAGTTCCTCTGGAATGGCGGGGCTTTGGTAGGCTAGCCGAGAGGGCCGACTGGCGGCAATCGGCGTCCTGCGGCGCATCGGCCGCTAGCGCGGCGCTGTTGTTGACGGTTTGATTGGGCGGCGTGTGACCGATCCGCCCGGAGGTGCCCTTTGCTTCGGCTGCTCAAGTATCTGCTTCTCTTCGTTCTGTTCTTGGGCGCGATCGGGGCGGCCATTGTATTCAGCGGCAATACGCTGAC
>CAZYGK010000022.1:1695-39788 GCA_964647355.1 uncultured Flavobacteriaceae bacterium
ACGGGCGTTGGCTGATGGGCCGGCGCCGGAGAAATAGTCGTCAGCGGGACCGCTTGAGCCAGTAGATCATGTTGTCGAGCGCGAAGGCTGCGTGGTCGGCATCGCGCATGTGGAACGCGATGTCGTGCTCGCACGCGGTTTTGATCGTGGCCACGTTGGCGCCAAAGCCGAGGGTCTTGGCGCGAGTGACCGCGGTCGCCGCGTCGTCGCCGAGACCGCCCTGGAAGAGACCCGCGGCCGGGACATCCATGAACGTATAGTTCGGGTTCGTGCACGCCAAGAGGCCCGGCGCTTCGATTTGGTCCGGCGCGAACATCACCGTTTGCCCGACATAGACTGCCGTTGCTGTTTCGTCCGGGACAAAGCCGGCGTCGACCCAGGGCGCGGGGTCCGCGCGCTCGATCGTCCAATTGCCCAAGAACGGTTTGTCCGCGCATGCGGTGAGGGTGAGCGCGAACAGGGCGAGGACGGGGATGATTTTCAAAGGTTTCTCCATAGCGGTTCAATATCCTGAGCAATCGCCGGGATGCACGCAAGGTGTCACCAGCCGCGGTATTTCAGTTTCTCGGCGAACTTGCGCTTTTGCATCCGCCCGAAGCGCTGATTGCGGGCGTGCGCCTCAGCGATGTTTTCCGAGTTGCGGGCTTCTTCGCGCTGGAGCTTCGCGTAGCGTTTGAGACGGTCCTGGTCGATGGCGCCGCTTTCGATGGCGGCGCGGATCGCGCAGTCCGGCTCGTTGTGATGCGTGCAGTCGCTGAAACGGCAAGCGGCTTGGAGCTCGGCGAGGTCGGCAAAGACTTCGTCGAGGCCATCGGCCACGTCTACGATCTGCAATTCGCGCATGCCGGGCGTGTCCATGAGCCAGGCACCGTTCGCGAGCCGATGAAGCGAGCGGCCTGTGGTCGTGTGCCGGCCGCGCGCATCGTCTTCGCGGATATCGCGTGTCTCCTGCAGGTCCGAGCCTGCCAGCGTGTTGACGATGGTGGATTTGCCGACGCCGGACGAGCCGACGAGTGCGAGGGTTTGCCCCGGCGCGAACCAGGGCTTCAGCGTTTTGAGCGCATCGGCGCTGCGCGCGTCGAACGCCTCTACGATCAGACCCGGCATGAGTTTGCGCGCTTCGCTCGTGAAGGCGGCGACATCGGTGACGAGGTCGGCCTTGGTGATCACGACGACGGGCGTCGCTTCGGCCTCAGCGGCTAGCGCGAGGTATCGCTCGAGGCGCGCAATGTTGAAGTCCTGGTTTGCGGATGTCACCAGGAACAGCGTGTCGACGTTTGCGGCGATCAGCTGTATCCGCCGCCCCGTGCCTGCGCTCTTGCGCTTGAAGACGCTGCGCCGGTCCAAGACGCGGATGGGCCTGTTTGCGCTTTCGTCAAGCAACAGCCAGTCGCCGACGGTGGCGATCGCCTCGTCGTCGTCTCCGTCGAGCGGCGTCACCCGTCCTGCGAAGGCCGGTCCCGCCACCTCAAGGGCGTCGCGGTGCACGGCGAGCACGCGTACGGGCGTTGTTGTCGTCAGTTCGTCGGCCGAAAGCTGCGCCTGAAAGTGCGCGGTCCAGCCATAGTCCTTAAGTGTCAGTCGTTCTGATTTGGTCACTGCTCTGTCGTCCAGCTTGTGCGGCGGCGACCGCCGCGTGAATGCGAACGCTCACGCCCGAGCGGGCGCGAGACGAAGCAGAGCTGGACGTCGATGGGTGTCGCTTAGACGAGCGCCAAGGCGCGGCCAGCCCGCGGTGAAACAACGGCATTGGGCATATGCTTCTCCCTGGCTGGTGGTTGCGACACGGCAAAGTTAGGCAGTCCGGAGCCCAAGATCAAGCTCCGGACTGCCACAGGGCTAGTTTGATTTGCTTTTAAGCCAGTCGCCGACGATTTGCCCGAGCTTGGGGTGGAACGGAGCCTGGCCGCCGGATTGGAGGCGCTGGAAGGCTGCGGCCTGGTTCGGAGACTGCAGCAGGAAGTGATCCATGTCGGGGATTTCGATGTAAGTGGCAGAGCCCGCGCGTGCGGCGGTCGCAGCTTCGACCAGGGCTTGGCTTTCCTCAACGCCGGTGACGAAGTCGGCCGCGCCATAAAGAACCGCTACGTCGACACCCTTGAGAGCCGCCCAAAGACCGGCGTTGTTCTGTGCGGCGATCTGCTGAACGTAGGCGTCAGAGGCGGGGTAGCTGATGAAGTCCGCGCATTCCGGTTTTGCCTTCAGGATATCCGCGCGCAGCGCGCGGTCGATCAGCAAGCGGTGCGAGCACCATTGCTTCACCTGCATCGCGGCGCCGAGTTCGGCAGGCGGTGTGCCGCCGAGCTTCAACTGGCGGCGCGTGTTGATGAGTTCGTATTCGTACCACGTGAGGCCTACGGTCTCGAGCACGAACAGCCCGCGCAGCGGTTCTTGCGCGGCAACGATCGGACCCACGACGCCGCCGATGCTGTGCCCGACGATGAAGGTGCGCGTCGCATCGACGTAGGGGAGCTTTTTCAGGGCGCGGAGGCCTGCGGTGTAGCCCTCGACTTCCGTGTCCAAGTTGACTTCGCTGCAGGGCTTGCCGGTGCTATCGCCGATACCGCTTTTCTCGACGCGGATGGTGACGAAGCCTTGACGCGTGAGCGAGGCGATCAGTGGGCGGTAGCCTTCGTTTTCGCTCGCCGGATTGTCGATCGGGTAACAGCCGATGCCGCCGACAAGCATAAGGGCAGGGTGGCGGCCGCTGCCCTTCGGCTTGGTGATGACGGTGCGGCGAATGCTGGTGCCGGAGGCGACGGCGTCGTAGATGACGTCCATGTCAGCGGACGTTTCGAGCGGCGTGGGGACGAGCGTTGCGGTCGTCGTGGCGCGCGCGGCGTTGCGGACGTAGTCGATCTTGAGTTGTTCACCGGGACGCTTGTTGCGGAGTAAGACAATGACGTCGGCGGACGACGCCATCGGCTTGCCATCTAGAGCGACGATAATGTCGCCGTTCTTCAAGCCCGCGTTGGCGCCCGAGAGGCCTGGTTGAACGGCAACGATCAGGACGCCTTCGTTAGGGCCGAGCTTCTGCGCAGCGCGAACGTCGGCCGGCATGTTGTTGCTCATCGCGATGCCGAATGCCGGGCGGCGGGGCAGATCGACCGCTTGTGCGGCAGCGGATGCGGTTAGCATTAGCGCGATGAGGAGAACCTGCTTCAACAGCGTACGCATTACCTTTACCCTCAAATCAGATCGCGCAATGTGATCGACACATCGCGCGTGTTGGCTCCCGTTTTCACTGTGAGCCGAACTTGCGTGCCGGGCGGCGCCGTCCTTAGACGTTCGCGCAGTTCGACTAGGGAGAGTTGTGCAGCGGCCTTGCCGTCAATCGCAACGACGATATCGTCTACGCGGAGGCCGGCTTCTGCGGCGGGACTGCCCGAGACGACCGACATCACCTTGAATCCCGCATCGTCCATTGAGAGCCAGAGACCGGAACGATCGGCCGGATCGGCGTCGGCGTAGCCGGGGCCGGGCGTCAGGTAAAGGTGCCTGCGCGAGTAATCGAAGGTCGCGCGGAAGCGCTTAAGGATGCCGGTACCGATGCTGCCGGCTGCCTCGGCGCTCGCGAAGCCGCCGGTCTTGAGCAGCGGCATGCGCGTGACAATGCCTTTGAGGTTGTGACCGGCGAACGCAAAGGCGGATCGTGCGACGTCGGCTGGGATTGGTCCACCCACGCCCCAGCCCGTCACGGCTTGGACTTTCTTGGCGGAGGTGGCGCGAAGGCCATGGCGGTCAACAAATGGGCCAAAGAGCGTGAGCGATGAGCGGTCACCGGTATCGATGATAAAGTTGCCCTTGAGACCGTCCACGGCGGCGGGGAGCATCGGTATGCCGCCAAAGAAATCGAGTGCGTGGGGTTTGCCGTGCGTGCCCCCCGGGTTCCAGGACGTTGGTTCGGCGAACGTTAGTGTTTGCCCGGCGTAGTCGATGTCGATGACGAAGCGTTCGAAGAGCTCGCGCCCGACTAGGCCGTCGAGGCGGCGGAAGCCGATGGCGCGCCGGATCGCTTCAAGCGAGACGGCGCGGAATTCATGGTCGCGGATGGCGACGCCGCCGAGGTCGGCGCGGGTGACATCCGTGCGCCAGGCTTGCTGGCGGGCGGCACCGGCACCCCAGGCCTCGCCGTCGGGCTCAAGTTCGAGGCCGAGGTCTTTCGCAGTGGCTGGGTCCAGGATGTTGGCGCCACCCGTGTCGAAGATGAATTGATAAGGGCCGCGCCCGTTGATTGTGACGGGGACAAATATCCGGTTGTCGATCAGGGTGAACGGAATGGTCGCGGTCTTGCCGTCCGCGAGGTCGATGGACGCGGTTTGGGCCGGAGGTGCCGCTGCGATAGCCAAAAGCAGGAAAAACAAAAATAATTGGCGTTGCACGTGTTCGTCCGGGAAATGCGCAATAATCGAGGGCAAACTCGGGGAAGTTCGAGCTGCGATCTAGAACCATAATTGCGTCCAAGGACACCATCGCGTGAAGCGCTGGAAGCTCAGATTTGGCGAGTATTACGGCCGGGCGTCGGTCCAGCGCACCGTGGACTCGCTGCGGGTGTGGGAGTTCGAGCACGTGCCACAGTGCCGGATTCCCGCGCACACGCACGAGCGGGCGCACCTCATCGGCGTGCTTCGCGGGTCGTTTGTCGATTCGGAAGGCGGGACGGACGTTGAGCTGCTGGCGGGAGATGCGATGCTCTATCCACGCGGGACGACGCATTCCACAGTGATGGGCTGCGAAGGTTCACGCAGCGTGGTGTTCGAGTTCGAAGCGGACGATCTACCGCGGATATTGCCGGCCCATTTCCCACAGCTCGGCCGGAGTCTTTTTCTGCAGGGCCGGATGACGGAGGCGATCGCAGGCGCGGCGCACGGCTCGCGCGAGGAGATCGATGCGGCCGTGCGCGGGATGCTGGCTGAGCCTCCCGGGAGCACGGCGGCGGCGCCCGCCTGGCTTGGGGCCGTCAAGGCTGAGTTGGACCGCACTCCGGCGCTTGAGCCTGACGTGGAGGCGCTTGCCGGCTTGGCCGGCCGCCACCCAGCGCATTTGATGCGGGCGTTCCGGCAGCACGTGGGAGTAACGGTCGGCGAGTACGCCCGGGCGCGTTTGGTGGCGCGAGCCGGGGAGGACTTGCGGCGGGGGGAGAAGGCGCTCTCCGACATCGCGCTCGCTTATGGTTTCGCCGACCAAAGCCACTTCTCGCGAACGTTCAAGCGCTTCATGAACATGACGCCGGATGCTTACCGGAAGGCTCACGCGAATACGACAAACGCGTAGCCGAAGTGACGGCCGCCGCACGGCGCCATGCATAAGCCGTAATCGCTGCAACAACGTCAAAATCGCAGCGTAATCGCGACGTTATCGGGGTTCATCTCTCGGCCTCGCGAACGGCATTGGACCAAGCCGCTCGCTTGAGGGATTTCACCATGAAACCGTATCTGCTCTCGCGCGGGGGCCCCTGGGGCTCGCCGCGCGTTTTGTTGCGCGCAAGCTTGATCGCGAGCGTTGCCATCGTTACCGCCGTTGCCGTGGGACCAGCCTCGCTGGCTCAACCGGCGCCGCCCTTGCAGCCGGAACCGGCCGTGCTCGTCACCCCCGACGACATGCACACCGGCGCGCTGCTTCTGAAGACGACCGACGGCGGCAAGTTCTTGGAGGCGCCGCGGTTGAAGACCGACGTCGCCATCACCGTCACCGGCCCGACGGCGCGGGCCGTGATCACGCAACGATTCGAGAACCCTTCGGACAAGTGGGTCGAGGGCGTTTACGTCTATCCGCTGCCGCAAAACTCGGCCGTCGACACGCTGAAGATGCAGGTCGGCGACAAGTTCCTGGAAGGCAAAGTGAAGGAGCGCGTCGAAGCACGCCAGATCTACGAGAAGGCTGCGGCCGAGGGCTACAAGGCCTCGCTGATCGAGCAGCAGCGGCCGAACATGTTCACGAACTCGGTCGCCAATATCGGGCCGCACGAGACGATCGTCGTGCAGATCGAGTATCAGGAAGCGGTCAAACTCGACGGCGACAAGTTTCAGTTGCGCGTGCCGCTTGTCGTCGGCCCGCGCTACATCCCGCCAAGCGGCGAACCGCTGCTCGTCGGCTACACGGACGAGAGCGTGATCGTTGCGACGCCGACGGTCGTGAAGGACGCAGACAAGATCACGCCGCCGGTCATTCATCCGAGGTACGGCAAGATCAACCCGGTGTCGCTCAGCGTGAAGCTGAAGGCCGGCGTGTCGCTCGCCGCCGTCGAAAGCGCTTATCACAGCGCCAAGATCGAACGTCCGGATGCGCAGTCGGCGACGGTGACGATCGACGGGAATGTGCCGGCCGATCGCGACTTCGTGCTGAACTGGAAGGTCGCGGCGAATGCGATACCGCAAGCGACGCTGTTCCGCGAGACGATCGGCACCGACAACTACTACCTTGCGATGATCGTGCCGCCTGCCGGTACGGCGAAAGTGCGCCAGCCGCGCGAGACGATCTTTGTCATCGACAACTCCGGCTCGATGGCCGGCGAGTCGATGCGCCAGGCGAAGGCGGCGCTGCTCCTCGGGCTCACGAAGCTGAGGCCGGGGGACAAGTTCAACGTCATTCGCTTCGACGATACGTTCGACGTGCTGTTCAAGTCGGCGGTGCCTGCGAACGAAGCGAACGTGAAGGTCGCGACGAACTTCGTCAGCGGGCTTGATGCGAACGGCGGCACGGAGATCTACGCGGCGCTGCAGGCGGCGCTTGCCGATCTTACGCCGACCGATAAAGCGCATCTGCGGCAGGTGATCTTTCTCACCGACGGTGCGGTCGGTAACGAGGAGCAGGTGCTCGCCGAGATCGGCAAGTCGCTCGGCCGGTCGCGGTTGTTCACTGTCGGTATCGGTTCGGCGCCGAATTCTTACCTGATGGAGCATATCGCGGCGCAAGGCCGGGGTACGTTCACGCATATCGGGTCGGAGTCGGAAGTCGTCGCGCGGATGGCGGAGCTGTTCAACAAGCTCGAAAGCCCGGTGATGACGGACCTGCGCGTGGCCGACGGCGTGAAGCTCGAGACTTCGCCGAACCCGATCCCGGACCTTTATGCGGGGGAGCCGGTTGTTCTGACCGCGGTGACGGGTTCGCAGTCGGGCAAGGTGAACATCACCGGCCGCATGGGCTCGACGCCTTGGTCGACGACGCTCGATCTTTCGACAGCGGTCGATGGCAAGGGTGTGTCGAAGCTTTGGGCGCGGTCGAGGATCACGTCGATCGAGTCGACTCGCTACAAGGGTGCGAACGAGGGCGACATCGACGTCGCGGTGCTGAAGGTGGCGCTCGACCATCATCTGGTATCGCGGTTGACGAGCCTCGTTGCGGTCGACGTCACACCGAGCCGGCCGGTCGGTGAATTGCTCAGCAGCCATGAGATGCCGACGAACCTGCCGCACGGTTGGAACTTCGAGAAGGTCTTCGGCGAAGATCCGTCGAACCCGCTGATCAAAGCGTCGGTCGATCAGGAGCTGCTGAAGAAGCTCGCAGGATCCGATAAGGCGGTGACGGCGAAAGACGGGGAGGGCGTTCAGCTGCCGCAAGGCGATGCCGGCACGGTGTTGCAGTTGGTGATCGGCCTTCTGTTCCTCTCCTCGGGCGCGATGCTCCTCCTCACGACGCGCACGCAGAAAGCCTGAGCACCATTACCCCTCTCCCGTCGCCCATGGCGGGGGAGGGGACCACTTAAGGGAGAACGACGATGTTGGCGCCGGCTGAATATCTGCAGTTGGAAGAAGACAACTTCACGCCAAGCCGCCAAGGCGCCAAGCCCTTCGCGTCTTGGCGGCTTGGCGTGAACCGTACGAGGGCGTTGGCTTCACTGCTGATCGTTGCAGGCGCACTTTTTCTTGGCCAGGCCGTCTACACTCAAGCCAAAGCCGTGGTTGCGCAGGTGTTGCTGGGTCGAGCTTGGGAGACAACCCTCGCGACCGGCACGCCGACGAAGGCTTGGGGTTGGGCGGATACGTGGCCGGTCGCGCGGATTTCGTTTCCGACGTTGAATGAGCGCGCGATCGTTCTCGAAGAAGCCGGCGGCGAGGCGATGGCGTTCGGGCCTGCGCATGTGGCGGCTTCGCCGAAGCCAGGCGCGGCCGGGGTCAGCGTCATCGGCGGCCATCGGGATACGCATTTCAGTTTCATCAAAAATTTGAAGGTCGGCGACGAGATCGTGATCGAAACGCCGGAGCGCACGACCGTGCGCTATCGCATGACCGGATCGACGATCGTGCACGCCGGCGCGTCGGGAATCGCGACGAAGTCTAAGGCGCGCCGGCTTGCGCTTGTGACGTGCTATCCGTTCGATGCGGTCGAGCGCGGGCCGTTACGTTACGTCGTCTTTGCGGAGGCGAAGTAATCGACAGGGCGCGTGATCCGTGCTTACTCGAGGCCATGCATCCGCTTGACAAAGATACGACGCTTGAGCGCCTAGCCGACGGCCGCCTGCTTGGGCGGACCGGCGCGGCCTATTCGAACTTCAATGGGACGTTCGGCGGTTTCACCGCGGCGGTGCAGCTGCGCGCGGTGCTGGGCGATGCGCGCCGCCAGGGCGTGCCGGTTGCGCTGACGGTGAACTACTGCGCCGCAATGAGCGACGGGGCGTTCGAGGTTGTCGCGCACGAGCGGCGCACGGGCCGGTCGACGCAGCATTGGTCCGTCGAACTCACGCAGGGCGACACGGTGGTTGCGACGGCGAGCGTCGTGTGCGGCCAGCGGCGGGCGGTGTGGTCGCACCATCCGGCCGAGATGCCGCACATGCCGCCGCCTGATCAGGTGCCCGTGTTTTCGAACTTCAAGCCCGGCGGTTGGACGAGCCAGTACGAGATGCGCTTCGTTAAAGGTGCACCGGATTGGAATCCGCGCGACGACGGAGACATCCGTTCGGCGCATTCCCAACTTTGGATGCGCGATGTGCCCGAGCGGCCGATCGATTATCTGTCGCTCGCCAGCATGAGCGATGCGTTCATCATTCGCGCGTTTCTGGTGCGTGGAAAGTTCGTGCCGACCGGAACGATCACGCTGACGACTTACTTCCACGGCGACGAGGAGGCGATGCGCGCGCAAGGCACGCATCCGTTGCTCTGTACCGCGGACGCACATTTGTTCGCTGACGGTTTCGCCGATCAGATCGCGCACCTCTGGGGCAAGGACGGCCGGCTCCTCGCGACCAGCACGCAAATCGTGTGGTACAAGGAATAGACCTCACTTCTCCGGCAACGGCAGTGAGGCCTGACCGAACGCGTAGCGCCAGCCCGTTGGTGTGCGGACGTAGGTGTCGGAGAACCAGAGTTTGTGCTCGACCCTTGTGTTACCGGACGTCGCCTTCAGGAGGAGCTTCGCGGTCACGACCGCCGTGTCGCCGTAGACGTGAACGGTCTGCGTGCCCGGTTCTTCGTCCTGAAGCTCGTAGACGTATTTCTTGTCGCGCGCGTTTTTGAGTAGGTGCTCTTTGCTATAGGCGCCGCCATTGCCAAGGACCAAAGTGAAGTCGTCGTGCAGGATGCGATCCATCGTGGCCACGTCGTTCTGCTTCACGGCAAGCTGGTAGCGCGTGTCGAGGTCGGCGACGATCCGGGCGTCGTCGGCCGCAGCTTTGGCCGGCTCAAGCACCATCATGGCCGCACCGAAGATGGCCGCGACTGCGGCAAAGGCGATTGCGGTGGCTTTGGCCTTCGCGAGGAGGCGCGCATATGCTTTACCTTCATTCATCGGGTTCTCCGTGGCTTGGCGCCAAGGTGGCTCAGCCGGGTGGCGCCGTGCTTGGGAATAATTGCTGTCCTTGGAAGCGAACACGTGCGCGTTGCGGTAATTGGAGCAGGGCCCGCCGGGTTGATGGCGGCGGAAGCGCTGAGCGCGGCGGGGCGCGCGGTCACCGTGTACGACCGCATGCCGTCGGTGGCGCGCAAGCTGTTGATCGCGGGCCGCGGCGGATTGAACCTGACGCACTCGGAGCCGTTCGAGCGGTTCGTGGCGCGCTATGGCGTGGCCGCGCCACGCTTGCAGCCGATCTTGGAAGCGTTTCCGCCGAGCGCGCTCGTCGCTTGGGCCGAGGGATTGGGGCAGGCAACATTTGTCGGCACGAGCGGGCGCGTGTTTCCAAAAGCGATGAAAGCGTCGCCATTGCTGCGTGCGTGGTTGGCACGGCTTCGGGAGCAGGGCGTTGTGTTCAATCTGCGGCATGAATGGCAAGGCTGGGATCCGCAGGGCCGCTTGTTGTTTTCGCACAATGACGAGCCGCTGCACGTCAAGGCGGATGCGACGGTCCTCGCGCTAGGGGGCGCGAGTTGGCCGCGACTGGGTTCGACGGGGTCGTGGGTCGACATCCTGCGTGCGCGCGGCGTAGCCGTCACGCCGCTCAAGCCCGCGAATTGCGGCTTCACGGTCGCGTGGAGCGAGACGTTTCGCGACCGCTTCGAAGGTACACCAGTGAAGAACATCGCACTCTCGTTTCACGGAGAGACCGTGCGTGGTGAAGCGCTAATCACGCGTGCGGGGATCGAAGGCGGCGCGGTGTACGCACTGTCGTCGTCCTTGCGTACCGCGATCGAACACACGGGACATGCGACGCTGATGGTCGATCTGCGTCCGGACTTGAGCCATGCCGACGTGCTCGCGAAGATCGCGCGGCCGCGGGGCAGTGAGACGGTGGCCAACTTCCTGCGCAAGACGCTCGCGCTCGCGCCGGTTGCGGTGAACTTGCTGCGCGAGACACATGGGAAGGATTTGAGCCTGGACGCGCCGACGCTGGCGCGGCACATCAAGGGCGCGCCCGTCACACTCACCGGCACGGCACCGATGGAGCGCGCCATCTCAAGCGCCGGCGGCGTCGCGCTCGACGCGGTGGACGAGAGCCTGATGCTGAAGGCGATGCCGAACGTTTACGCGATCGGCGAGATGCTGGACTGGGAGGCGCCGACCGGCGGGTATTTGCTGCAGGCCACGTTTGCGACTGCGGTGGCGGCGGCGCGGGGAATAAAAGCACTCTCCCATTGTGGTAGAGTGGATTTTTCGGAGCGCAGCGACGGAAAATCGTGAGGGGTTCGCTGAGTCTAAGGCGGCACTGGCGGTGCGGTTTGGACTCAGCGGCCCCCTCACAATTTTTCGCTCAACGCGAAAAGTGTACTCTCTCTCAAGGGGAGAGTGATTGGGTTATCGCTTTGGTGCCAAATCACGGTGCGCGCCCCACTTCTGTGCATCGTTCGTGTCCCGGCACAGGTACGACGCTCCACGTGTGCGGCAGTAGGCGAAGCGACCGGTTTCGAGGCCGAGGATGAGGTCGTCGCCGCTTTTGATCATCAGGTAGAACGTTTTCTCGTTGTTGTTGATGTAGGTGGGACCGTCGTGCCAGTGGATCGATGAGATGCTATGCGGGAAGGCGTCGACCTCTTCGGTCGTGAAGATGTCGGCTAATGTGTAGGCCTTCGTCAGTTTGCCGTCGGGTGCGTAGATCGCGATTGCCGTGCCGTAGCCTTTGTTGTGCCAGTTATCGAGCGCGATCAGACGGCCGTCGTTTGAGACGTGGAATTCGACGGGAGCGACGGGATTGAGGAGCGTTGCGCGGGCCGTCGGTTGGTAGGCACCGGCTTGGTCGCGGCGGTAGAATTCGGCGGTGGCGTATGCGCCCTTCGTTGCGCCTTTGAAGCCCTGAAGGTCGCCCCAGCTATTGCCAGGCGTGACGCGGACGAAGTGGTCGCGCGAGGTGCTGAAGACTTCGCGCGTTTGGGGTGAGGGCCAGTCGTCGGCAAACGCGGTGCCGAGGGTGAGCGAGAGAATGAACGCCAAGGTGCGTGCGCGCATGGGGTCTTGAGGCGATTTTGGAGGGGCTTAGCGTGGGCTGCGATTGTGTCAAACGAGTGGTGTGTAATTCGTTGCGTTTGTTCCATATTTGTTCTATACTCTTGACGAATGACGGCTCGGTCCGTCGATGATTTCTGGAGCTCAGAGCGGTGCTGCGGCCCTGCCAACCAGACCAAGATTTCACAAGGCGTTTGGGGCGGATTTGGGGTCGAACCTCCGGGTACATGGGGTTGTTCGCTCAAATTCCAAAGGGGATACCCCTTCCCCCGACATGCTGCCGCGTTTGGACTGGGAAATCCCTTGGTTTCTTGGAGTTGTGCGCTGGCCCCTCCGGCCCGTGAGCGGCTAGATGCGCGGGTCGGAGGTCGCACCCCATGAGTCTTGCCGCAGTCGCGGAACTGGAGCCGAAGCGGCAGGTGCTGAAGGACGTGTTCGGCTACGACCGGTTTCGCCCCGGTCAGGAGCGGATCATCGATGCGCTCCTTAGGGGGCGCAACGTGCTGGCGGTGATGCCGACCGGCTCGGGAAAGTCGCTGTGCTTCCAGGTACCGGCGCTGGTGATGGGCGGGTTGACCGTCGTTGTCTCGCCGCTTGTGGCGCTCATGACCGATCAGGTGCAGGCGCTCAGGCTCGCAGGGGTCGCGGCAGATGCCATCAACTCTTCTCAAACGCGGGAGGAGAATGTCGAGGCTTGGCAGCGTGCAGCCGCCGGCAAGACGCGGCTGCTCTATATGGCGCCGGAGCGGTTGATGACGGAGCGCATGCTGGCGGCGGTCAGCAAACTTGACGTTCGGTTGATCGCCATCGACGAGGCTCATTGTATCTCGCAATGGGGTCCGGCGTTCCGTCCGGAGTACTCGGATCTCGCGAAACTGGGCGAGCGGTTTCCGGACGTGCCGATTGCTGCGCTGACGGCGACGGCGGACGAGCTGACGCGCGCCGATATTGCCGCGCAGCTTTTCGGCGACAACGTCGAGACGTTCGTGCTGGGGTTCGACCGGCCGAATATTTCGTTGACCGTGGAGCCGAAGCGCGAGTGGAAGAAGCAGACTCTCGCTTTCGTGGAGGCGCGGCGGGGTCAGAGCGGCATCGTCTATTGCCTTTCGCGTAAGCGTACCGAAGAAGCGGCGGAGTTGCTCACTGAGAACGGCATCAAGGCGCTCGCCTATCACGCAGGCATGGACAAAGAGATGCGCGAGGCGAACCAGAACGCGTTCATGACGGAGCCGGGGCTTGTGATGGCGGCGACGATCGCGTTCGGCATGGGCATCGACAAGCCGGACGTGCGCTTTGTGGTTCACGCCGATCTGCCGGGGAGCGTCGAGGCCTACTATCAAGAGTTCGGGCGCGCGGGCCGCGACGGGGCGAAGGCCGAGGCGCATATGCTGTTCGGGCTTTCCGACATCCGTATGCGGCGCATGTTCATCGATCAGGAAAAATCGACCGAAGACCGGAAGCGGCGCGAACATCAACGGCTCGGCGCGCTCATCGGCTATTGCGAAGCGTCGTCCTGCCGTCGGCAGATTTTGCTGGGCTATTTCGGCGAGAAGGCGCCGCCGTGCGGGAACTGCGATGCGTGCTTGGCGCCGGGCGACCTCGTGGATGCGACGGCGGACGCGAAGCTTGCGATTGAGGCAATTCGCGCGACGGGTTCACGCTTTGGCGCGGTGCATATCGTCGATGTGCTCATGGGCGCGCAGAACGAGCGCGTGCAGCGGCTTGGGCACGAGAAGCTTGCGGTGTATGGCGCAGGCAAGCGTCTGAAGCGCGAGGAGTGGCAGCAGCTGATCCGGCAGCTGGTGGCTGCGAATTTTCTGATGCTCGACATTGCAGGCTATGGCGGGTTGCAGGTGGGCGAGCAGGGCAGGGCTCTGCTGCATGGCGCGGCGCAGTTCAAGCACCGGCCGACGGTGCAGCCGCGGCGTTCGGAACGGAAGACGAAGTCCGCTGCAGCTGCTGCGGTTTTGACCGACGCGGAGACGACGCTGCTTGATGCGCTGAAGCAGCTGCGCCTGAGGCTTGCCAAGCAGCAGCGGGTCGCCGCTTACGTCATCTTTTCCGACAAGTCTCTGATCGACATGGCGGCGCGAAAGCCGCAGACCCCTGACGAATTTGCCGAGGTGCACGGGGTGGGTGGCGCGAAACTCAAGGCATTTGCAGGGGTTTTCCTGGCTGCGATCGCGCGGCACCAGGCCGGGGGGTCTGCTATCATCGGGGATGTGTCAGATGCGTAGGGGAATCATGAGGTTGCTTGTCGCCGTCTTCGGCGTCGCGTTGACGGGCGTTGCTTCGGCCGACACACTTGGTCGCGTTCTGCCGGATCCCGCCGCCGTTTGCGAAGGTGCGAAGCCACACGAGTTGTGCTTCGAGAAACCGAAGGATGGGGTCGCGCGCGCGGAGTATCTGTCCGAACCGTTCTATGCCGTGATCCTGAAGACGGCGGTGCGGTGCAGCATTGCGGAGGCGGAGCGGCTCGAGGTGCAGGCGCTGTTTCCGAAGAGCAAGGTGTTCTCGACGCGGTTTTATTGCGGTGAGGATATCGAGGAGAACATCGCCTACACGAACGTGGACGAGAAGTACGGGTTCTTGGCGGTGTACGCTGGGACGACGTATCCGGACGCGAAGAAGACGATGCTTGCGGTGAAAGCGATGGGGCGGTTTCACGGTGCGAACATACGGAAGATGCAGGCGAAGCTAGTGTACCCTTAAGGACGAGTTGAATCCGGCGTGAGGTTAGAGCGTATGAGAGTGTTTGTTGCGTTTGTGTTGAGCGTTCTTCTGGCGGCAGCGGCCAGCGCCGAGCCCGATCCCGCCGTCGCGCGGATCGACAAGTTCCATGATGCGTTGCTCGCGGTCATGAAGGATGGGCCGAAGCTGGGTGTCGAGGGGCGGTACAAGAAGCTCGAAGCCGATATCGACGGGCTGTTCGATCTGGCGACCATGACGAAGTTCACGGTCGGACCCGCTTGGACGAAGATGAGCGCGCAAGAGCAAACGGCTCTGATCGCTGCGTTCCGGCGGATGACGATCGCGAGCTATGCGCGCAACTTCAACGAGTTCAAGGGCCAAAAGTTCGTCACCGATCCGACGGTGGAGAATCGCGTGCCGGACCGCTTGGTGAAAAGCCAAGTCATTCCTGCCGGCGAGAAGCCTGTGAACCTCGTGTACCGGATGCGCGATAGCGGCGGCGCTTGGCGGGTGATCGATGTGATCTACGAGTTTGTGAGCCAGCTCGCGACGCGGCGTTCCGATTTCGCGTCCACGGTGGCGAGCGGCGGTGCGCCGGCGTTGGTCAAGAAGCTCGACGAGATCAGCGACAAGCTGATGAAGGGAACCTAACGCCTGTCGCCGAGCTTTAGGAGCGGCGGCAGGACGAAGAGGACGACGAAGAGGATCCAGAGCAGCGAGATCATCAGAAGTGCGCCCATTGAGGAGGTGCCCGGATGGCTCGAAAACCAAAGCGCGCCGAAGCCCGATGCGGTGGCGCCGGCGCTGAACATGACGGCCCTGGTGAGGGGCGAGCGCAGAAGTTCGCGGTTGCCTGCGCGCCACGCCATGACGAAGTAGATGTCGAAGGCCACGCCGATCCCGAACAGCAGCGGCAGCGCGATGATGTTGGCGTAGTTCAGTTTCATCCCGATCGCGACGCAGGTGGCGAGCGTCAAAGCACCGGCAAGGACGAGCGGGATCAGGGCCAGGAAGACGTCTCTGACGTTGCCGAGTGCGACCGCGAGGATGAGCGAGATGACGAGGAAGGAATAGACGCCAGCGTCTGTAAACGCGCCGGTGATCGTGCGGCCGGATTCTTCCAACGAGAGCGGCACGCCGACAGCCTCGGGCGCCACCGACTTCACTTCGGCGACGAAGAGCGAGAGCGCGGCGTTGTCGGTCGGGTCGCCCTTCGGGTAGATGCGCACGCGTACCTCGCCGGATGGCGCGATGAAGTCGCGCGCGATGTCTTTGGGCAACGTGTCGAGGGTGACCGGCTCGGCTGTCAGGAGGTTGCGGACGTTTCCGAGGAGCGTGGGCAGGCCGGTTGTGACGAGGGTGGCCACCTTTTCGCGGGCCGTAGGGTCGGCAGCGGCCAGGCGTTCGAGCGACGCAGCGAGCGAGAGCGCGGTGCCGGGGTTGGCCGAGGCGGCTGCCGCTTTGCGGAGGGCCGCGGCAGTGGCGGCGATCGCCGCGACGGTTTCGGCGTCGGTCGGGGCGGGCTTGGTGACGACGGGATTGAGCGAGAGATCGAGCAGGAGGTTCGCGTCGGATATGAGCGCGAGCTTTTGCTCTTGATCCTGCGGGATGAGATCGTCGATCGTGACGACTTTGGCGACGTCGGGGAGCGGGCGCAGCTTTGCCGCCAGCGCCGCCGCGTCCTCGCGCGTCTTGCCGAGCGCATCCATCGCGTTCGGCGAGCGGTCGGGATCGTGCGCGAGATCGAGCAGCGTCGAGATCGATTCGGCGTGCCGCGAGCGGAGGTTCAAGAGGTTGAAGTCGAAGGCGAGGTTCGGCAACAGCGCTACGGCGGCGCCGCCGAGGACGATCGCAACGAGGACGAAGAATCCCGGCGCGCCGAGAAGGACGCTGTCGAGCCAGCGGAGCGAGGCGAACCCTGCTTCCTTCGCTTCGCCGCCCGGGACGATGAGCTTTATGAGCGCCGGCAGCAGCGTCAGGCTCAATAGAAACGTTATGAGCATGCCGGTACCGGCGATGACGCCGAGCTCGGCAACGCCGCGGTAGCTTGTCGGCAGGAAGCCGAAGAAGCCGGCAGCGATCGCGAGCGCGGCCAGTGTCAGTGAGGGGCCGATGGCGCGGGCGGCTTCAACGATCGCTTGGGCCAGGTCGGGATGCTCGTGGCGCTCGGCGCGGTAGCGGACGCAGAACTGGATGCCGAAGTCGACGCCCAAACCCACGAACAGTGCGACGAACGCCACCGACATGATGTTGAACGCGCCGACGAGATGGAGGCCCAAAGCCGTGGTGATGATCAGGCCGCTCAAGATGGTCGCGAGAACACATGCGATGAGGCGCCAAGACCTAAGCGCGAACCACAGCATCAGAACGATGACGCCGACGGTGGCGGCTGCGATGAGAGCGGCATTCTCGGTCAGTGTTGCGAATTCTTCGTCGAAGATCGGCACAGGGCCGGTCAACCGGAGCGTGACACCGTTTTCGGGTGTGAGGCCGAGGTCACGCGCGGCTTTTCGGATGGCTTTTGTCGGTTTCTCACCCGGTTTGAGCGTGCCGAAGTTGAGTGCGACGAGCGCTTCGATCACGCGGCGGGTCTCGCGCAGGTCGGGTTCGCCTTCCATCATCATCTTGCGCCACGACAGCGCTCCGGGTTCCCCGTCCGCGTGCGTCTTGAGTGCGGCATCGAACTCGGCGATGGGCCGCTCCAGGCGGTCGAGTGTGATCGCGCCGCGCTCGACGCCCAAGAGCGCCGTCGATAGCGCGTCCATCGCGCCGCGCAATGTCGGGTCGGCTGCAAGCGCGCCTAAGAATGGTTGGGCGGCGATGATTTGGGCGGTCGCGGATTGCGTCTGTGCGAGGGGCAGATAGAGGAGGCCGTTGCGTTCGAAGAACGGGCCGCCGCCGGGTTGGCGCAGGGCGTGGAAAAGCTCGGGCTGCTTGGCAAGCTCGGCGCCGAGATTTGCTGCGGCTTGCTGAGCTTGCTCCGGCGTGACGCCGTCGATCACGATCAGGATCATGTTCGCCGGTTGCGGGAAGATCTCCTTGAACGCGGCCTCCTGCTTGCGCCAGGGCACTTCTGGGGAGACGAGTTTGGTCGTGTCGGTGTTGATCTTGAAGTGCGTGGCGGCGAAATAGGCGGCGTAACCCGTTGCCACGAGGGCTATCAGGGCGACGATGGGGGCGGCACGGACGCACAGCCTCGTGCATACGGCTATCAACGATGCCAGCACTCGCGCCCCTCGAAACTTTGAGTCCCCGGACGCCATATCGCCCGAGGGGGTGCTTCAAAGTCAACGCCAAGGCCGCTATAGAGCGGCGAAACGTTAAGGATGACGCCATGACCGATACACCGCCCGACCGGCTTTCCGCCACTCCCGGCAGCCCGTACTACAACGAAGAGCTTCTCGCGCGTGGCGTGGGCGTGCGGTTCAACGGGGCGGAGAAGACGAACGTCGAGGAGTATTGCGTGAGCGAAGGCTGGGTCCGGCTTGCCGCGGGACTGGCGCGCGATCGCAAGGGCAACCCGATGACGATCAAGCTGAAGGGCGTTGTGGAGCCATACTTCAAGGAGCCGGCAGCGAGCTAACGGCGCACGTCGAGCGAACCGTCGCTCATCGCCTGGCGCACGGCGTCGGATCCCAAGGTCAGAAAGTCACCGAAGATGGAGTGCTTCAGGCACGCGGCGGCGTGGCCGAATTTCAACGCGTCGACGTCGCCCAAGTTCGTCAGCAAGCCGTGGATCACACCGGCGGCGAAGGCGTCGCCCGTGCCGACGCGGTCAACGATGCCGGAGAGTTCGACGGCGGAAACCTCGTGCGAGCCGATTCGCGTGTGCATGCGGGCGCCGTAGTCTTGGCGGTCGACGGAGTGGGATGCGCGCATCGTGTGCGCGACGCGCTTGAGATGCGGGAACGCGGCGAAGGCCGCGGCCACGGCGGCGTCGGTATCGGCGAAGCTCTTTCCAAGGACCAGACCGATGTCGCGTTCGTCGCCGAGCACGATGTCGGCGAGTTCGAATAGCTAGCGTAGGATCGCGGGGGCTTGGTCGCGCCAGTTCTCCCACAGCTTAGAGCGGTAGTTGCCGTCGAACGAGACGCTGAGACCCCGGGTGCGCGCAGCGCGCGCCATCGCGATTGCGGCGTCCGCGGCGGGTCGTCCGAGGGCGGGGGTGACGCCGGAGATGTGGAACCATTGCGCGCCGTCGAGTGCTTGCGGGTCCGCGCAGAGCGCAGGATGGGAAGCAAACGCCGAAGCGGCGCGATCATAGACGATCTCGGACGGGCGGCGGACGGCACCGGGCGTGTAGAAGAAGAGGCCGAGCCGGCCTGGTGTGCGCTTGATGCGGCCGACGCCAACGCCGTGGCGGCGCAACTCCGCCACCAGCGCGTCGCCCAACTGACCCTCGGGTGCGACCGTAAGCATCTCCACCGTATGACCGAATGCGGCGAGCGCTACGGCGACATTGGCTTCTGCGCCTGCAAAGGTTGCCTGCAGCTGCGCGGATTGCAGCAACAGTTCGCGGCCGGGCGGCGCTAGACGCAACAGGATTTCGCCGAAGCAGACGATAGGTTTGGTCACGCTGGTCCCCGAAGCGTTTAGTGCAGGATCGTTAGCATGAAAAACGCCGCTTGCCGATGCGGTTGTACAGCGGGCAAGACTGCGACAAGCTCAAGCCCAAGGGCAAAGCAGCTGAGGATGGTTCCTGATGAGTGACGATATCCGGGCACTGGCACGGGCCAGATGGCGAATTGCGATCGGGCTTTCGGTGGTCGTGTTCGCTCTCTATTTCGGGTTCATCCTTGCGGTTGCCTTTGCGAAGGAGGCGATCGCCGTTCAGATATTGCCGGGCGTGAGCATCGGGATATTGGCAGGGGCATTGGTGATCGTGGGCGCATGGCTGACCACATGGGTCTACGTGTCGTGGGCCAATAAGCACTTCGACGCGAGCTTGAAGGCAATCAATGAGAAGGGCCGGTCATGACCCCAGAAACCTCGACCAGCCTTGGCGAGCCAAATCTCACTGCGATCCTCTTCTTCCTGGTGTTCATCGCGGCGACGCTCGCGATCACGTATTGGGCGGCACGCAAGACGAAGACGACCGAAGAATATTTCGCTGCCGGGCGGTCGATCAGTGGACGGCAGAACGGTTTTGCCTTGGCCGGCGACTACATGAGTGCTGCGAGTTTCCTCGGCATTGCGGGTATGGTTTCGCTTTCGGGATTCGACGGGCTGATCTATTCGACGGGTTGGCTGGTGGGCTGGCCGGTCGTGCTGTTCTTGATCGCCGAGCCGTTGCGCAATCTTGGCAAATATACGTTTGCCGATGTGGTGAGCTTTCGCCTGAAGCAGACGCCGGTGCGGGTCGCGGCGGCGGTCGGCACGCTTGCCGTTGTCAGTTTCTATCTGATCGCGCAGATGGTTGGGGCGGGCAATCTGATCAAACTGATGTTCGGCGTTTCGTATGAGGTTGCGGTCGTCGCCGTCGGTTTGGTGATGCTGGCCTACGTTCTGTTCGGCGGCATGATCGCGACGACTTGGGTGCAAATCGTGAAGGCCGTGTTGCTGCTCGGCGGTGCCGCGCTCCTGTGCGTTCTCACGCTTGCGCAGTTCTCGTTCGACCCGTCATTGTTGTTTTCGAAGGCGGCTGAAACCTATGGGGCGGAGGTGCTTGCTCCGGGCAAGCAGGTCGCCAATCCATGGGACGCAATCTCGCTGGGCCTTGCACTGATGTTCGGTACGGCGGGACTTCCGCATATTCTCATGCGGTTTTACACCGTACCGGACGCGAAGGCTGCGCGGCAGTCGGTGTTCTGGGCAACGGGTTTGATCGGCGCGTTCTACCTGATGACGTTCATCCTCGGGTTCGGCGCGATGGTGCTGGTTGGACGGGAAGCGATCGTGGCCATCGACAAGGGCGGCAACATGGCGGCGCCGCTGCTTGCCGAGGTCCTTGGCGGAACGGGATTGCTCGGGTTCATTGCGGCTGTCGCGTTCGCCACTATCCTGGCTGTCGTCGCGGGGCTCACGCTTTCCGGTGCGGCGGCGCTCAGCCACGATCTTTGGGTTTCCGTGCATCGCAAGGGCGAGGCTCCGCGCGAAGAACAGCTGATGGTGGCGCGCGTCGCAACCGTCGTGCTCGGCGTTGTCGCCATTCTTCTTGGTATCGTGTTCAAGGGGCAAAACGTGGCTTTCATGGTGGGCCTCGCGTTTGCGGTCGCCGCATCCGGCAACTTCCCGGCCTTGGTGCTATCGATCTTTTGGCGCGCGTTTACGACCGGTGGGGCCGTAGCTTCCATCGTCACCGGCACGGCTGCAAGCCTTGCCCTGATCGCAATCTCGCCCACGATCATGATCGATTTGATGGGCGGAGAAAGCGCGATCTTCCCGCTGAAGAATCCCGCCATCGTGACCATTCCGCTGGGGTTTGCGGTTGGTATTCTGGTTTCGTTGCTGGCACCAGAAGATACGGCGCGGGCGGCTTATGACGCGAAGGAGCGGCGGATGATCATGGGGGCGGAGTAAGAAGCTCCTCAACCACGATCCGTTAGGACCTGTTGGCAGGCTGCGGGAAGCGCATCGAGCTTCATCGGTTCGCTCGGCGCGTAGGTGCCGGGCTTCGGCTTCATCCAGGAGCGATCGTCGAACCACGACTGGAGTTCCGCGCCGCAACCATCGCCTTCGGGCGGTTCGTCTTGCGCTTTGCAATCATCGCTGCCCGCGGGGCAGGCGAGGCGGACGTGCATGTGGGCCGCGTGCCCCGTCCACGGGCGCAATTTGCGCAGCCACGAGCGGTCGCCGCTTGTCGTGCGTTCGCACATCGCTCGCTTGATCGGCGGCGATATGAAAATTCGCTCGACGCCGGGCGACTGGGCGGCGTGTTTCAGCATTGAATACTGTGCCGCGCCAAAGTCCGGCGTGACGCGCAGAGTGTTGAAATCAACCACCGGCGGGGCATTGTACGTGTTTAGCTCACGCTGGCTGTGTTTGCCTACTGGCATTGGGCGGAGCCAAATATCTGCATCGAGGCCGACCTGATGCGATGCGTGACCGGTCGGCATCGGTCCGCCGCGCGGTTGCGCGAGGTCGCCGACGATGATCCCGTTGTAGCCGTCGCCGGCGACTTTCGCACCGATGTCCCGAACCAAGGCGACGAGTTGCGGGTGACCCCAAGCGCGATTGCGGGAGGGGTTTGCGACCTGCCAATGCGGGCCGTCGAGCGGTAGCTGGGCGGCGCCGGCGACGCAGCCCCGCGTGTAGGAGCCGAACACTTCAGGACTGCCTGAGGTGCCGACGCGAACGGCGGCAAAGTGGTCCGATGCTGGGGCGTCGCTGGGCAACGCGAGCGGGGTTTGCGGCGCGGGGGGCGAAGGCGCGGTCGTGACGGGTTGTTTGGCTTCGCAAGCGAGCAAGCCCAAGAGTGCGAACAGTGCGGCGGTGCGAGCGGCGAGGGACATGGGGGCTCCCGGCGAATCCGAAGGTTGAAATATCGGTCCGGTTGGTGGCGGAAGCTAGGCAAAGGAAGTTGTCCGGGGCCAAAAATGCTTCGTCTTTGCCGCAGAATCCGGGGGTGGCCTTCGGGCGGCCGTTCCGCTACAACCCGCGGCTTCCCGGCACCCTTGAGTGCCTCACGAATTACTCGCGAGCCGAAGCCGTCCATGTCCGCCGTATTTCCGATTTTGCTGACCATTCAACTTGTCGTCTGCGCGGCGATGATTGGCGTTATTCTTTTGCAGCGATCGGAAGGTGGCGGGCTGGGGCTCGGAACCGGTGGTGGTGTCGGTGGGTTGATGACCGGACGCGGTACGGCCAACGTGTTGACGCGCACGACGGTCGTTCTTGCGACGATTTTCATTGGAACGTCGATTGCGCTGGCGCTCGTGGCGAAGGCTTCGCGTTCGTCCGGTCCGTTGACGCCGGGGACCGATGGGCCGCTCACGACATTGCCGGGCGCGCCGGCGCAACCATCGTCGACCCCGCAACCGGCACCGGCGAATCCTCCAGCGGTCCCGGTACCGGCAGCGCCGGCTTCGTCCGCACCTGCCGGTGGACAACCGGCACCTGCGACACCGCCCGCACAACCGGGTGGCGGAACGCAGTAGCGGAATTCCGCGCCCGTTAACGTGCCGTGCGTGCCTGTGAAACGCGTTCCACAGACGCGTGAGAAAATCTTCTTGCGTTGCGTTCGTTCTAACTGGTTTGGTGCAGGTCCATGGCGCGGTTCATATTCATCACCGGCGGCGTGGTCTCCTCCTTGGGAAAAGGTCTCGCTTCTGCGGCACTCGGCTCGCTTCTTCAAGCGCGCGGGTTCAAGGTTCGTCTTCGCAAACTCGATCCGTATCTGAACGTCGATCCAGGCACGATGTCCCCGTATCAACACGGCGAAGTGTTCGTGACGGATGACGGCGCGGAGACCGATCTCGACCTCGGTCACTACGAACGCTTCACGGGCGTGTCGGCGACCAAGGGCGACAACATCACGACGGGCAGGCTTTATCTCGACATTCTGACGCGCGAGCGGCGTGGCGATTATCTGGGGGCGACGATCCAGGTCATTCCGCACGTCACGAACGCGATCAAAGAATTCGTCGTCGACAACTCGGACGACGTCGACTTTGTGTTGTGCGAGATCGGCGGCACGGTCGGCGATATCGAGGGCTTGCCGTTCTTCGAAGCCATCCGGCAACTCAAGAACGATTTGGGGCGCGGACAGGCGCTCTACATTCACGTCACGCTGGTCCCGTTCATCGCGGCGTCGGGCGAATTGAAGACGAAGCCGACCCAGCACTCCGTGAAAGAGCTGCGCTCGATCGGTATTCAGCCGGACATCGTGCTTTGCCGGTCGGATCGCGAGATTCCGGCCGACGAGCGTGGCAAGATCGCGCTATTCTGCAACGTGCGGCCGTCGAGCGTGATTCAGGCGCTGGACGTGAAGACGATTTACGAGGTGCCGCTCAGTTATCACGCGCAGGGGCTCGACGACGAGGTTCTGTCGATCTTCGGCCTCAACGACGCGGCGCCGCCCAAGCTCGATCGTTGGAAGACGATCGTCAAGCGGATCAAGGAACCCGAAGGCGAGGTCAAAGTCGCCATCGTGGGCAAGTACACGGGGCTGCTCGACGCCTACAAGTCGCTCAACGAAGCGCTCACGCATGGCGGCATCGCGAACAATGTGCGGGTGAAGGCCGAGTGGATCGAGTCCGAGATCTTCGAGCAGCCGGGACACATTCAGGCGCTCGAGGACGTGCACGCGATCTTGGTGCCGGGCGGTTTCGGCGAGCGCGGAACGAAGGGCAAGATCGAAGCAGCAAAGTTCGCGCGGACGCGCAAGGTGCCGTATTTCGGCATTTGCTTCGGGCTGCAGATGGCCGTGCTCGAGGCGGCGCGGAATCTGCTTCATATCGAGGACGCGAGTTCCACCGAGTTCGGGCCGTGCAAGAGCGTGCTGGTCGGCGAGATGACCGAGTGGATGAAGGGCAATCAACTCGAGAAGCGCAAAGCCGGCGGCGATTTGGGCGGGACGATGCGGGTGGGCAAGTACCCGGCGCTTCTGAAACGCGGCAGCAAGGTTGCCGAGATCTACGGGAACACCGAGATCGAGGAGCGCCATCGCCACCGCTACGAGGTGAACCTCCAATATCGCGAAGCGTTGGAGAAGGTTGGGTTCATCTTCTCAGGCATGTCGCCGGACGGGTTGCTGCCGGAGATCTGCGAGCGCAACGACCATCCGTGGTTCATCGGTGTGCAGTATCACCCTGAGCTGAAGTCGCGCCCGTTCGAGCCGCATCCACTGTTTGCGAGCTTCATCAAAGCAGCGGTCGAGCAGGCGCGATTGGTGTAGGGCTTGCCAAACAAAAATACCGCCCCGCAGTGGGGCGGTATTTTTTTATGGGCGCACAGCCTGATGCACCGCCTTCAATGTGGCCAGCAGCTCAGCCGAACCGCTCAACGGCAAACAGCTGGGCCCGTCGCAGAGGGCTTTGTCGGGGTCGGTGTGGAACTCGAGGAAGACGCCGTCGGCGCCGGCGGCGATCGCTGACTTCGCGATGACGGAGACGCCCTCGCGGCGGCCGCCGGTGGAGGCGCCGCTGGTGCGGGGGTCGGCGCCCGGGAGCTGCACCGCGTGCGTTGCGTCGATCGTGACGGGGACGCCGAGTTTTTGCATCTCGCCGATGCCGAGCATATCGACGACGAGATTGTTGTAGCCGAACGACGAGCCGCGTTCGCAAAGGACGACTTCGAGTGTAGGTGCGGCTTCGCGCGCTTTGGTGATGATGTTCTTGCAGTCCCAGGGCGCCAGGAACTGTGCCTTCTTGACGTGCAGCACGCCGCCTGCGGCCTCGGTCGCGCGCGCCGTCGCGACGACGAGGTCGGTTTGGCGGCAGAGGAAGGCTGGGATCTGCACGACGTCCGCGACGGCAGCGACTGGGCCTGCTTGATCGACTTCATGCAGGTCGGTCGCGATCGGTACGTTGAGTTGCTTCTTCACCTCGGCGAGCATCGCGAGGCCTTCCTTGAGGCCTGGGCCACGATAGCTTTTGATCGAGGATCGGTTCGCCTTGTCGAAGCTTGCCTTGAAGACGTAGGGCAGGCCGAGCTTGGCCGTTGTCTCCTTCAGATGGCGGCCGACGGTGAGCGCGAGGTCGAGGTTCTCGAGAACGTTCAATCCGGCGATGACGAGCAGCGGGTGGCCTGCACCCAGGGAGATATTCCAACGCTTCAGATGAACGGCCGCCATTCCTGCGCTCCCGGCAAATTAGGGGCGCATGGGTACACCACGCGCCCCTGCTTGGCCAAGAGCAGGAAATTGGCGGGTTTACTACGTTGCCGCCGGCAACAGCGCCATGACGGCGCCGATGACGCTGCCGATGATGAGAGCGAGTGCCGCGAGCGCTTGGATCATGAAGCCCATCGAGCGCTGATCGGCGGCCCGCTTGTAGCCTTCCATGTACATGACGCGTCCCGTGATCCAGACGAGGCCGATAACGGCGACGTAAGTGGGGTTCCAATAGCCCGCGCAGATCCAGAGCGACGGCAAGAAGATCGGCAGCCATTCGAGCGTGTTCATCTGTACACGGAATAAGCGTTCGAAGTCCGGGTGGCCGGTGATGGCGGGCGCTTTGACGCCGTATTTCTGCCGTGCACCGCCGACCTGAAGGCCCATGTAGAAATAGAGCAAGATTGCCACAATCGTGACGAGAACGATCCAAGGCGACATACGCGTTTTCTCCCCGCGGCCGCGTGCCCGAGCCCCGCGCCCGGTTTTGCGACTCACTATCGGATAGGCTAAAGGTCGCCCCGCTTTAGTGAAGGGGATTGTAATGGCGGAGACTCAAGCCTGGTCGGGGCGATTCGCGTTTTTGATGGCGACCGTGGGCTCGGCCGTTGGTCTCGGGAGCATTTGGAAGTTTCCCTATATGGTCGGCGCGAACGGCGGCAGCGCGTTCTTGTTCGCGTACTTGGCGGGCCTCGTGATTCTTATCTTGCCGTTGATGATCGGGGAGTTCGTAATCGGTCGGCGCGGGGGTAAGAGCGCGGTCGGCAGTTTGGCCAAAGTCGCCGCCGACAGCGGTGCAACGCGCGCTTGGGGCCTTGTCGGCGCGTGGGGCGTTCTGACCGGGTTCCTGATCCTGAGTTTCTATTCGGTGATCGGCGGTTGGACGGTCGCCTATGTCCCGCAAGCGCTCGCCGATGCGTTCGCCGGTAAGACGCCGGAAGATGTCGGAGCGATGTTCGGCAGCATGCTTGCGGACCCCGTCGGCCTGACGTTTCATCATGCGGTTTTCATGGCGTTGACGGCGGTCGTGGTGGCGCGCGGTATTTCGGATGGGATAGAGCGGGCGGTCACGCTTTTGATGCCGCTGATGTTCGCAATCCTGATCGGGCTTGTCGTGTATGCCTATATGACGGCGGATGTGGCCAAGGCGGCTGCGTTCTTCTTCACGCCGGACTTCAGCAAGCTGACGCCGGAGGTCATGCTGAGCGCGGTGGGCTTGGGCTTCTTCTCGATCGGCACCGGGATCGGCGCGATGATTACCTACGCCGCCTATGCGCCTCGGGACATCAGGCTTGGCGAGGCGGCTGTGTGGACGATTGCGGCTGACACGTTCGCGTCGTTTCTGGCGGCGTTCGCGATCTTCCCGCTCGTCTTCGCCTACAACCTCGACCCGGGAGAGGGTGCGGGTCTTATGTTCACGACGCTGCCGATTGCGTTCGGGCAGATGCCGGGCGGGGCTTTCGTGGGGGCGGTGTTCTTTTTTCTGCTCGTGATTTCGGCGCTGGCGTCTGCGATTTCACTGCTTGAGCTTGTGGTCGCTTGGGCCACGGAGAGGACCGGGATGAGCCGTGCGGCGGCAGCCTACGGCAGCGCGTTCATTTGCTGGGTGATCGGTATCGGCACGGTGCTTTCGTTCAACAATTGGAGCAAATGGTTCCCGCTCGCGTCGGTGCCCGCCTTCGAGACGAAGACGTTCTTCGATGTGGTCGACTATCTGACGTCGAACATCATGTTGCCGCTCGGCGGCATATTCCTTGGACTGTTCGTCGGCTGGGTCATGTCGCGGGAGGCCGTCTTGGAAGAGTTGGGGATTGCCGACGGGCCGACCTGGCGGGTGCTGCAGTTCTTACTGGGCGTCGTGGTGCCGATCGTGATTTTCATCCTGTTTGTCGTGAACCTTGGGTTCGTGAAGCTCGCCACCAGCGGCTAAATGGCGGTCTTTCGTTCGCGCGGGGCTTTCGCTATGAGGTGCCCCGCACGTTCATTGAGGAGACGCCCATGACCGCCATTGTCGACATTCGCGGCCGCGAAATCTTGGACAGCCGCGGCAATCCGACGGTTGAGGTCGATGTCGAGCTCGATGGCGGGATCGTGGGCCGCGCGGCTGTGCCGTCGGGAGCCTCGACGGGTGCGCACGAGGCGGTCGAGAAACGCGACGGCGGCAAGCGCTATGGCGGCAAGGGCGTCGAACAGGCCGTTGCTGCCGTGAACGGCGAGATCTTCGACACGCTGTCCGGTATGGAAGCGGAAGCGCAGCTACATATCGACCGCACGTTGATCGAACTCGACGGCACGCCGAACAAGGGCCGCCTGGGCGCGAACGCGACGCTCGGCGTGTCGCTGGCGGTTGCGCATGCGGCGGCGAAGGCGCGTGGGCAGCAGCTTTACCGGTACGTGGGCGGAACGCAGGCGCATGTCCTGCCGGTGCCGTTCATGAACATCATCAACGGCGGTGCGCACGCCGACAATCCGATCGACTTTCAGGAATTCATGATCCTGCCCGTGGGGGCGCCGACGTTTCGCGAGGCGCTGCGCATGGGGGCGGAGGTCTTTCACGCGCTGAAGAAGGCCCTGAAGGACGCCGGCCACAACACGAATGTCGGCGACGAGGGCGGCTTCGCGCCGAACCTGAAGTCGGCCGACGAAGCGCTGTCGTTTGTCGTGCGCGCGATCGAAGCGGCGGGCTACAAACCCGGCGAGCACGTGAAGCTTGCGCTCGACCCGGCGTCGACGGAGTTTTTCAAGGACGGCATCTACCACTTGGAAGGGGAGGGCAAGAAGCTCGACTCCGGCGCCATGGCACGGTTCTACGAGGACCTCTGCAAACGTTATCCGATCGTGTCGATCGAAGACGGGATGGCGGAAGACGACTGGGCGGGTTGGAAGACGTTGACCGACCTTATCGGCAAAAAGGTCCAGCTCGTCGGCGACGACCTCTTTGTGACGAACCCAAAGCGTCTGCGCGAAGGCATTCAGAAGGGCGTCGCGAACGCGATCCTGATCAAGGTCAACCAGATCGGCACGTTGTCGGAGACACTGGACGCGGTCGAGACCGCGCACAAGGCGGGCTATAAGGCGGTGATGTCGCATCGTTCGGGCGAGACCGAAGACACGACGATCGCCGACCTTGCGGTGGCAACGAATTGCGGTCGCATTAAGACGGGTTCTGCGTCGCGGTCCGATCGCCTCGCGAAATACAATCAACTCCTGCGCATCGAAGAGCTGCTCGGGCCAGCGGCGGTTTACGCGCAGCTCTGATGGCGGACGACTCTAAGGCGCTTGAGGCGAAGGCGCGCGCGGGCGATGTTGCGGCGCAGTTCGAGCTGGCGGTTGCGCTCGATCGCGCGGGCCAGCGGATCGTCGCCACGTCATGGCTTGAAGCTGCGGGCGCCGGCGGACACCCGGAAGCCTTGGCACTGCTCGCGATCCGGGATTTGCAGGGATTGGAAACACGGCCCGATCCTGCGCGTGCGCGCGAGCGTCTTGAGCGCGCCGTCTCGCTCGGCGGCAACACCGCGCGGCGGTTGCTCGCGACGCTGTCGGCGACCGGTGTGTTCACCGATCCCAGTTGGACGCGCGCCCTCGCTCTGACGCTCGACGCCGCGAAGACGCACGATTGGCAGGCGCTGCGCCAATTGGCGTTGCTGGTGGAGATGGCGGCGCCTGGTTCGCCTTTAGCCGAGGATCTGCTTTTGCGTGCGGGCTTGCTTGGCGACGGGCTGTCGGGGTTTGCGATCCTGCGCCGGCAGCAACTGCTCGGGCGCACCCTCGCGCCTGAGCGGGCGTTCGCCGCGTGGCGCGCCGGAATGGAGAAAATCAAGCACCCGCTGGCGACGCGCGTCGCCGGTGTCACGGCGGGCAAGGTTGCGGCAAAGATGCCGGAGGGCCATCCCGATTTCGATCAAATCGAGGCGCTGCTGAAAGAGCCGCCGCGGCTTGCGTTGCGCGAAACCGCGGCCGTGAGCGAGCAGCCGTTTGTTCGCCGGTTCGAGAAACTGCTGACTGTCGAGGAGTGCGAGTACATCGTCGGTCTGGCGTCGCGGCTGCTGGTACCGGCAAGCGTCGTCGACGGTTCGAGCGATCAAGGCAAGCGCAGCGGCGACCGCACGAACAGCGTGGCTGTGTTCTGGCCGATGCATCAAGACATCGTATTGCATGCGATCGATCTTCGCCTGGCGATGGCGGCGGGCTTGCCGCTTGTGAACGGCGAAATGATGAACATCCTGATGTACAAGCCCGGCGAAGAGTATCGCGCGCATTTCGACTTCTTTGCACCGGAGATTGCGGGTGCAGAGCGGAGTGGCCAGCGCATCCGCACGTTGCTTGTTTGGCTAAACGACGACTACGCGGGCGGGGAGACGCATTTCATCAATGCGAAAATGAATCTGAGGGGCGCGGCGGGCGATGCGGTGGTGTTCCACAACTGCAATGCGGTTACGGGCGCGCCGGATCGGGAGACGCTGCACGCAGGACTTCCGGTGACGAGCGGTCAGAAATGGCTTCTGTCGAAGTGGTTTCGGGCGAAGCCGTTTCTCACTTGACGCGGGTTAATTCGGCTTAACTCAAATCCGCTTGCCCGTGCGGAGTCGATATGTTTCGATTCAGCCGATGGACGAACAAGCGACCAGCATTGCGCCACGCTCGACACGAGGGATCGGGTTCACTCTCGTGATCATCGCGCTCGCGCTCTACTTCGGCTACTTCGCGGTCTACGGGAAGCACGGGCTTATAAACTGGGTCCGGTTGAATGAGGAGATTGCACTGAAGCAGGGCGAACTCGACCGCACGAAGGCGGAGCGGGCGGCGCTGGAGCATCGCGTTCGGCTGCTCCGGCCGGAGAGCGTCGATCCGGACCTTTTGGAAGAGCAGGCGCGGGCCCGGCTCGGCCTGTCCCAGGGCGACGAAGTCGTCATTCTGAAAGACAAACGATAGGCTGTTGCAGCGCAGCACGGCTGTGCGCCTTGCGCCTGTCAGGGGCGGACGGTAGAGGAACGCCTAGAGGACCAAGAGGACACCCGGACGAATGGCGAAAGCCGATACGGCGAGCCGCGCTGCCGCGCCCGCGAAGCCCAAGCCTTCGAAGGACGAGTTGCTTCGCTACTACCGCGAAATGCTGTTGATCCGCCGCTTTGAGGAGAAAGCCGGACAGCTCTACGGCATGGGGCTCATCGGTGGGTTCTGTCACCTCTATATCGGCCAGGAGGCGGTCGTCGTCGGCATGCAGGCGGCGATCGGCGAGGGCGACCAAGTGATCACCGCCTATCGCGATCACGGGCACATGCTCGCCTGCGGCATGGACGCGGCGGGCGTGATGGCCGAACTCACCGGACGAGCCGGCGGCTACTCGAAAGGCAAGGGCGGCTCGATGCACATGTTCAGCCGCGAGAAGAATTTCTTCGGCGGGCATGGGATCGTCGGGGCGCAAATTCCGTTGGGCACCGGGCTCGCGTTCTCGAACAAGTACAAGGGCAACGATCGCGTTTGCCTGACCTATTTCGGGGACGGTGCGGCCAACCAGGGGCAGGTCTACGAGAGCTTCAATATGGCGGAGCTTTGGAAGCTGCCCGTCATCTATGTGATCGAGAACAACCAGTACGCCATGGGTACGTCGCTGGCGCGCGCGAGTGCGGAGACGCATCTCTTCAAGCGCGGCGCGTCGTTCAACATTCCGGGCGAGGAAGTCGACGGGATGGACGTGCTGGCGGTGAAAGAGGCCGGCGACCGCGCCGTGAAGTGGTGCCGCGAGGGCAAAGGACCGATTATCCTCGAGATGAAGACCTATCGCTATCGGGGCCACTCGATGTCGGATCCCGCGAAGTACCGGACGCGCGAGGAGGTCGATCACGTGCGCGAGACGTCGGACCCGATCGACCACGTGCGCAAGCTGTTGCTCGACGGGAAGATTTCGACGGAAGAGGAACTGAAGGACATCGATAAGGAAATTCGCAGCGTGGTCAATCACGCGGCGGAGTTTGCGCAGACGTCGCCGGAGCCCGATCCGTCGGAGCTCTGGACCGACGTGATCCATTGAGCGCGGGGGAAAAGAGGAGAGCATCCATGAGAGCCTCTATTCTCGCTGTAGCCGGTGCCGGGTTCGCGGTGCTCGCTGTGCCGCTTGCGGCGAAGCCGCCGGTGCCGGCGCCCGTGATTGCCGCGAACGCGCCGAACCTGGTTCCGATCGCCTCGCGGATGGCGAAGGGCACGATCTCGGTGCGCAACACGGGAACGGTCGCGGCCGGTCCCTTTAAGGTGACGGTCGAATGCCAGACGAGATGCGCCGAGCCCATACCCGCAGATGCGGCGCCGTATACGGATGCGGCGTTTCCGAACAAGTTCACCGTCTCGGTGCCGGGCTTGTCGCCGGGGCACGTCTACAATCACAAGATCGCTTTTTGGGACGGCTTAGCTTGGCGGTCCGGCAACTATGAGTTCACGGTCGTGGCCGACGCCGCGAACACCGTGGCTGAGACCAACGAAGCCGACAACACCGGTGGCACAGTGTTCGGCGTGCCGTAGTGCTATTTGAATCGAGGGGAGCGAACTGATGTCTATCGAACTGACCATGCTGGCGCTGAGCGTTGCACTGTTGTTCGTGCTGGTGGTTATCCAGGCGACGGCGGGCGTGCAGGCGCAGGGACTCACGAAGATGGCGAACGCGCGCGACGATCTCGGGCCGCCGTCGGTGTGGCAGGCACGGACGAAGCGCTGCGTGGACAACCACCGCGAGGGGTTGATCCTATTCGCGCCGCTGGCGCTGATCGCTGCACATCAGGACATCTCGACGACGATGACGGTTTGGGGCGCACAACTCTTCTTCTACTCGCGCGTTGCCCACGCGGTCGTTTATCTTGCCGGTCTGCCGCAGATCCGGCCTCTGTTCTGGGGTGTCGGCATCGTCGGCACGATCATGATGTTCCTCGCCCTTTTCGGTATCGGCGCCTAACCCGGACTGTCTTGCACCTATGCCCACCGAAATCCTCATGCCCGCGCTTTCTCCGACGATGGAGGAGGGCAAGCTTGCCAAGTGGCACATCAAGGTGGGCGACAAGGTCAAGTCCGGCGACGTAATCGCCGAGATCGAGACCGACAAGGCCACGATGGAGGTCGAGGCCGTCGATGAAGGCGTCGTCGCGACGTTGCTCGTGGAGGAAGGCGCGGAGGGTGTGAAGGTCAACGTACCGATCGCCGTCTTGCAGGGCGAGGACGAACCGAAAGCGAAGGCGAATGGCGGCGGCGCACCGGCTGCGGCCGCACCGGCAGCGAAACCGGCCCCGAAGGCGCCGGTCGTTGCGGCGCCTGCCGCGGCGCCCGCTCAAAGCGATCCCAGTGTCGCGTCCGGCACGCCGATGGTCACGATCACCGTACGCGAAGCGCTGCGCGAGGCGATGGCCGAAGAGATGCGCCGCGATCCGACCGTGTTTCTGATGGGCGAAGAGGTTGGGCAGTATCAAGGCGCCTATAAGATCAGCCAAGGCTTGCTGGACGAGTTCGGGCCGCGGCGCGTGATCGACACGCCGATCACCGAGCAGGGCTTTGCGGGTCTTGGCGTCGGTGCGGCGTTCGGTGGCCTGAGGCCGATCGTCGAGTTCATGACCTGGAACTTCGCGATGCAGGCGATCGACCAGATCATCAACTCGGCGGGCAAGACGCTTTACATGTCCGGCGGGCAGATGGGGTGCCCCATCGTGTTTCGTGGACCGAACGGTGCTGCGGCGCGCGTGGGTGCGCAGCACAGCCAGAGCTATGGCTCGTGGTATGCGCACGTGCCTGGGTTGAAAGTCGTGGCGCCGTATTTCGCGGCAGACGCGAAGGGCCTGCTGAAGGCGGCGATCCGCGATCCGAATCCGGTGATCTTCCTGGAGAACGAGATCGTCTACGGGCGCTCGTTCGACGTGCCGAAGGTTGACGATCTGGTGCTGCCGATCGGCAAGGCGCGGGTCGTGCGCGAGGGCAGCCATGTGACGCTGGTCGCCTATTCGATCACGGTCGGTCTTGTGCTGCAGGCGGCCGAGGCGCTGGCGAAAGAGGGCATCGAGGCCGAGATCATCGATCTGCGTTCGCTGCGGCCGCTGGACACCGCGACGGTCGTCGAGTCCGTGAAGAGGACGAACCGCGTCGTAACGGTTGAGGAAGGCTGGCCGATCTGCGGCATCGCTTCAGAGATCGCGACGCAGGTGATGGAGCAGGCGTTCGACTATCTCGACGCGCCGCCCGCCCGCGTGACCGGCAAAGACGTGCCGATGCCCTATGCGGCGAACCTGGAAAAGCTCGCGCTGCCCAGCGTGGACGAAGTGATCGCGGCGGCGAAGGCCGTGCTGTACCGGAGCTGACATGGCACACCCCAGAAGCCGTCAGCTGGAAATACCTGCGTCGGTCTTAGGAGATCCGAACCCGCAAGAGCTGTTCCGCGCTTGGGCCGCACACGAAAGACTTCACGTTATTTTCAATCCGTGCTTCTGGAAGGACCCGAAGGACTGGGGTGTCTTTCTCGTCGACATGGCTAGACACGTCGCCCGCGCCTATGAGCAGGAGAAGGTCTGTAGTTCGCCGGTAGCGCTAAGAAAGATAAAGACCGGTTTCGAGGCGGAGTGGCGGCATCCAAACCGCGGAACCACTGCGCCTGCAGCTGATGTCAAGAAAAAGATGCAAAAGCGAACCAAGCGCGGCGCGCGCAGCAACAGCGATAGATAACATGACAACCCCCATTCTCATGCCTGCGCTGTCGCCCACGATGGAAGAGGGCAAGCTTGCGAAGTGGCACGTCAAGATCGGCGACAAGGTGAAGTCGGGCGACGTGATTGCCGAGATCGAGACCGACAAAGCGACGATGGAAGTCGAAGCGGTCGATGAAGGGATCGTGGCTGACTTGCTCGTGGCCGAAGGTGCCGAGGGCGTGAAGGTCAACACGGTCATCGCCCAGCTGCGGGACGAGAGCGAGAAGTATGCGGCAGGGCCGAAGCCAGGTGGTGCGCCGGCTACGGCGGCTGCCGCGCCTAAGAAAGACGCGAAGCCTGTGCCGGTTGCTACGCCCGCGCCTGCGGCTGCGCTAAACGTTGTCCCGGCGGCTGCTTCCGGCATGGGGCCGATGCCGCCGACAGTGCCGGGCGCGCGTGTGTTCGCCTCACCGCTCGCGCGGCGCGTGGCGGCGCAGGGCGGCGTGGAACTGACTGTGATCCAAGGCTCGGGCCCGCACGGGCGCGTTGTGAAGGCCGATGTTGAAGCGGCTCTGAAGGGTGGGGTGGCTGCGGCGCGCGCGCCGGCGGCACGGCCTACGCCCGTTGCCGTGCCGCGTCCGGGCGACGCGCCCGCACCGTCATCGATGCCGGATGCGCGGCTGTTCTATCCGAAGGATTCGTACGAAGAACTGCCGCACGACTCGATGCGCAAGACGATTGCGAAGCGGCTGACCGCGGCCAAGCGCGACCTGCCGCACTTCTATTTGAAGGTCGACTGCAACATCGACACGCTGCTCGACGTGCGCAAGCAGATGAACGAGAAGGCGCCGACGGAAGGTGCCGGCGTCTACAAGCTTTCGGTCAACGACTTCATCGTCAAGGCGGCGGCGCTCGCCCTCATTCGTGTGCCGGGCGTCAACGCGTCGTGGACGGAGACCGCACTGCTTCGCCACAAGCATGCGGACATCGGCGTTGCCGTCGCGCTCGATTTCGGCCTGATCACGCCGATCGTGTTTCAAGCAGAGGCCAAGAGCCTCGCCGCCATCTCGCGCGAGGTGAAGGAGCTGGCCGCGCGGGCCAAGGCGAAGAAGCTGAAACCCGCCGAGTTCGAGGGCGGCACCTTCGCGATCTCGAACCTCGGCATGTTCGGGGTCAAGGACTTCACGGCGGTGATCAACCCGCCGCAGGCTGCGATCCTCGCCGTAGGCGCGGGTGAGCAACGCGCGGTCGTGAAGAAGGGTGCGCTCGCCATCGCGAACGTGATGACGGTGCAGATGTCGTGCGATCACCGCGTCATCGACGGCGCCCTCGGTGCCACCTGGCTCGAGGCGTTCAAGGGCTACATCGAAGACCCGGTGACGATGCTGGTGTAAAAAAACGCGTCATGGCCGGGCTTGACCCGGCCACCCAGGGGATCGCACCGCGTATCGTCACTGTTCTCAGCAAATCGCTGTTTGGACACTGTACCAGCGACACTGGGTGGCCGGGTCAAGCCCGGCCATGACGATGTTCATTGGTTCGGCTTGCAGTAGACGCAGATCTTGTTGCCGGTGGGGTCGCGCAGATAGGCGCCGAAGAACGTCTTCGAATCTGCGGGTCTTGCACCCGGCGCGCCTTCGTCAGTGTCGCCGTGGGTGAGACCGGCTTTGTGGGCGGCTTCGACTTCGGCTTTCGTCTTCGCCTTGAACGAGATCATGATTCCGTTGCCGGCGCGAGCCGGGTTGCCGTCGGCGGGATTGGCCACGATGTAGACGTCGTGGGTGTCCTGGTCCTTGGCGCCGTAGCCGGTCCAGCCGCCGTCGCTGAACTTTTGATCGCAGCCCATGGCGCCAAAAACGGCGTCGTAGAAGGCCTTGGCCTTCGCCTCGTCCAGCGCGCCGATGGTGACGTAGCCGATCATCATGATTAATGCTCCTCAGGTTGGTTCCGCAGAAAGCCTAGTGTGTGGAAACGAACAAAGCAAGAACATACCTGTGGGCTACCCCGTATGAAGTGCCTCGTTCGATTGAGCGCGGTCGGCAGGTGGCTTGATCCCGGTTGTGGCTGCGGTTGATTTCGACCGGTCAGGGTTTCTGGGACCGGTTTGTGCGCGGGGCATTGTTGCGCGCCGCCACATCGTCTAACCCGCGATGCCGAAAGTGCCTCTGCGCCGACTCACAAGGATGCTGGAACCCATGGCCGATACGCAGTTCGATCTCATCGTCATCGGCGCCGGGCCCGGCGGTTATGTCTCCGCCATTCGTGCGGCGCAGTTGGGCCTCAAGACGGCGGTCGTCGAGCGCGAGCATTTGGGCGGCATTTGCCTGAACTGGGGTTGCATCCCGACGAAGGCGCTTTTGCGCTCGTCGGAGATATTCCATCTGATGCACCGGCTCGGCGAGTTCGGGTTCTCGGCCGACAACATCAAGTTCGACTTGGCCAAGATCGTGGATCGCAGCCGCAAGGTGGCGGCGCAGCTGTCGAACGGCGTCAAGTTCCTGATGAAGAAGAACAAGATCACCGTCATCGACGGCGAAGCGAAACTCGTCGCGAAGAACAAGATCGCGGTGACGGGCAAGAGCGCGGGCGAGTACGGCGCAAAGAACATCATCATCGCGACGGGTGCGCGGGCGCGCGCGCTGCCGGGGCTCGAGGCCGACGGCAAGCTTGTCTGGAGCTACAAGGAGGCGATGGTGCCGCCGTCGATGCCGAAGTCGCTGCTGGTGATCGGGTCGGGCGCGATCGGGATCGAGTTCGCGAGCTTCTACCGGACGCTGGGGTGCGAGGTGACGGTCGTCGAAGTGCTCGACCGCGTTCTGCCGGTCGAGGACGAGGAGATTTCGGCGCTGGCGCTGAAAGCGTTCACGAAGCAGGGCATGAAGGTGCTCACGGGCGCGTCGGTCGAGAAGCTCGCGAAGGGTTCCGACAATGTCACGGCGACGATCAAGACGAAGGACGGGAAGACGCAAACCGTCACCATCGATCGCGTGATTGCGGCGGTGGGCATCACCGGCAACGTGGAGAACCTGGGGCTTGAGGCCGTGGGCGTGAAAGTCGACCGCGGGCACATCGTCGTCAACGAGTGGGCGGAGACGAGCGTGCCGGGCCTCTACGCCATCGGCGACGTCGCCGGGCCGCCGTGGCTCGCGCATAAGGCGAGCCACGAAGGCGTTATCGCCGTCGAACGCATTGCGGGCGTGAAAGGCTTGCATCCGCTCGACGTGTCGAAGATCCCGGGCTGCACCTATTGCTGGCCGCAAGTCGCCTCCGTCGGCATGACCGAAGCGAAGGCGAAGGCCTCAGGGCGCGAGGTGAGGGTCGGCCGGTTCCCCTATATCGGCAACGGCAAGGCGATCGCGCTCGGCGACACCGAGGGGCTGATCAAAACGGTGTTCGACGCGAAGACCGGGGAGCTTTTGGGCGCGCACATGATCGGCGCGGAAGTGACCGAGCTGATCCAAGGTTATACGATCGCGCGGACGCTGGAGTCCACCGAAGCTGAGCTGATGCATAGTGTCTTTCCGCATCCGACACTGAGCGAGATGATGCATGAGGCGGTGCTGGATGCGTATGGCAAGGTGATGCATGTTTGAGAATTGCCGGAGCTAGGCACATGGGCGCTTGGGGCAACCGGGGTTTCGACAACGATTGCGCGATGGATTTTGTCGGTGACTTCCTTGATGCGCCGAAGGTGAAGCTTCTTGACGAAGCGTTCCGCAAGATTACCGATGCACCTAGTGATAAATATCTGGAGGCGCCGGACTGCGAAGAAGCAATTGCTGCGGCGGAGATCGTGGCAGCGCTCGTGGGATCACCCATTGCCGATGTGCCGGACAGGCTTGCATCGTGGATTCGAGATGGATCGTCCTCGTTCCGCGCGGATCCAGCTATTCTGGCTTTGGCCATTCAGTCTGTCAGGCGAATTAGCACCCAGTCGGAGCTACAAGAGTTGTGGGCGGATGTCGACGAGTCCGAGCCGTGGCAGCGAGAGATGGCCGACCTTGAGCGTCGGCTGAATTCGGCAAATCCCAAAGGCGGCTAACGCAACCGCTACTCCGCCGCCTTCGTCTCCAGCATGGCGATGTGGGCGTTCGCGAGTTTGCTCACGCCCGTATAGTCCGTCTTGCCGGTGCCCAGCACCGGCACGTGGTCGACGTGGATCACGCGGC
>CAZYGK010000023.1:0-39010 GCA_964647355.1 uncultured Flavobacteriaceae bacterium
AGAATGCACCCGCAATCACCGAGCCCGATGTCACGCCGAGCGTCACCGCCAATGTGAAGTAGATGATGCCGAGCGGCAGCTGCAGGATCATATAGATCAGCGAGCTCCAGGTGCGGCCGTCGCCCAGAACGCGCTTGAACCGCGTCCACCAGGATCCGCCTTCGTCCTGTGTCGGCAGACGGCGCGGCATGCGCACGCCAAGCAGCGCTTCGACGACGCGCCCTTCGACCCAACTGATCACTCGGATGGAGTAGACGAAGGCGATCGCGAACGGAATGCCGATAATGAGGATCGCCAAGCCCAGCGTTAGGCTGAGGCCCGTGACAGCCCACGTGAAGTAGAAGATGCCCGTCGCGAGCGACAAGAGCATGTAGATCAGCGCGCCGTAGGCTTGCGGATCGACGAGGACGCCGAAGATCCCAGGCCCGCTGCGTGCTGGCGCCTGTTCTTCGTCGCGTGGGAATGGGCTGATCGCTTGTTCCATGGCGATATACTCCTCCGCCGTTTCGTGTGGTGTTCCATAGGTTTCGATGACGCGGGCGAGAAGCTGAGCCTCGGACTCTTCCGGGGTCTCGGCATGCTCGCCGCGCAGGTACTCTTCCGCATCGGCCAAAGCGTCTTGAATCAACGCCGGCGCTTGGCCCCTCAGACAAACTTTCAGCTGATCGAGATACTCTTTGATGCTCTGCGGCGGCATCGGCGCGGCCTTATTGCCTTCAGCCATTGGCGCCTCCCGGTTCGACGAGAGAGTCGACGAAGCCGCGCAGGTCCGCCCACACTTCGCGCCACGTGGCGAGTGCTTCGCGTCCGAGATCCGATATCGCGTAGTACCGCCGCGGCGGCCCCGACATCGAAACTTCGACGCGGCTGGACAACAGCCCTGCAGCATGCAGCGAGCGCAGCACCGGATAGATCGCGCCTTGCTTCAAGAACGAAGCGCCGCCGGCTTTCGTGCCGATCTCCTTGGCGATCTGGTAGCCGTACATTTCTTCCCCCGTGCGCTCCAGCAACGCTAGAAGCACCATAGCGGCGATGCCGCTATGCAGTTCCTTCCGGAACTTCTTTACGTGTGCTTCGGCCGACGTCACTGCGCCCTCCCGCTGAGTCGCTTGGGCGCCTTGAACCTCGGCGACTTGGTATCGGTATCATGGACACGCATATAGTGCGAAGCTCATACTAGTCAAGCAATACTACTAGGTTAATCCGCGGAAATGGGCCAAGTCACGGAATCGTGGCCTGTTCGCACCGGATTGGGAGAAGTTCGCTGGGGAATAGCCACCTCGGTTGACCAGCCACGCCCGCCAGCTAGCCTCCATGCGGTCCGTGCCGGGCATCTCGGGGGGGAGTTGAGCGTGCGCCGTCGTCGCTGGAACCTGGCTTTGGCCGGGCTGAGTGCCCTGTGCCTAATCGCGGCGTCGCATGGCGTAGCGGCCCAAGGAATGCCGGTCGCGCAACCCCCGACCGTTCCGCCAATACCGCAACCGGGGCAACCCCAGCCCGCCGCACCGGCTCCGGAAGTCCAACCCACGCCGACCGGGCCAGCGCTGCTCGTAAACACCACATCGACGGTCAGAATATTCCGCGAAGCATGGAGCGATGCCGACGAGCGCGGCTATTCCGAGTTCATCGCCGCGATCGGCAATGCCAACTGCCGCACGATCGATCAATGCATCAAGAATCCGGCGAACCCGTTTTCGCGCACGGAGCGGCCGGGCGTGTACTTCGCCGCCGACTGCGCCGACCTGCCGTACTTCTTGCGCGCCTACTACGCGTGGAAGCGCGGACTTCCGTTCTCCTACATCTCCGCGGTCAGTCCGCGCGGCAGCACGCGCGACATTCGCTACACCGCCAGCGGCAATAGCATCTCGGGCCGCCGTGACATTCTGACGGGCTCGGCGAACGGCCTCGATCTTCTCGTTACGCTTCGCAACACGATTTCCTCCGCCATGTACCGGCTGCATCCGGACATGGAAGGCACCGACCTCTATCCCGTCCGCCTCGATCGCAAGGCGCTGCGTGCCGGCTCCGTGCTCTACGATCCGAACGGCCACCTCGCCGTCGTCTACAAAGTCGAAGACGACGGGCGCGTGCTCTACATGGACGCTCACCCCGACAACTCGCTGACGCGCGGCACCTACGGGCGCAAGTTCGTGCGTTCGTCGCCGGGCATGGGCTCGGGCTTCAAGAACTGGCGCCCGGTGCGTCTGGAGGGCGGCACCAAGACGGCGGACGGCGTGATCGTGGGCGGTCGCATGGTCTTCGCCAAGAACGCCGAAATCCCCGATTACTCGACGGAACAATTTTTCGGCAACGCTGCGCGCCCCGAAAGCGACCGCCAGTGGGCGTCGGGCCCCTTCCTGCTCGAAGGCCAATCCGTCGACTACTACGACTATCTGCGCGCCAAGATGGGCGGCGGGTCGCTCGCCTATGAGCCGATCCAAGAGCTGCGCAACATGATGCGCGCCAACTGCGAGGACATCAAATACCGCGCCGAAGCCGTCGATCTCGCGATCGCGCGCGGCATCCAGTTCAAAGGCCAGCCGCAGCGCTTGCCGCCGAACATCTACGGCACCGAGGGCGAGTGGGAGGACTTCTCGACGCCCTCGCGCGATGCGCGGTTGAAGACGTCATTCAAGGAACTGCGCGATCAAGTGCAGCGCTTCGTCGAATGGCAAGCCGCGGGCGATCGCCGGGTTCAGTACGCGGGCTACGATTTGCTCGCCGACCTTCTCGCGGCCTACGACCAAGAGGCGACGGCGTGCACGATCGTCTACAAGCGTTCCAACGGCGCGCCCCTACAACTGGGCTATGAAGACGTGCGCCGCCGCATGTTCCTGCTCTCGTTCGATCCATATCACTGCATCGAACGCCGCTGGGGCGCGACCGATCCGGCCGAACTCGGCAGCTGCCGCGACGACGGCTACAAGGCCGAGTGGTATGCGGCAGAACAAAGCTTGCGCAATCAGATCGACCGCACCTACGACGCTCGAATGGACTTCGGCCTCGCGGAGTTGAAGCAAGGTCCCGGCCCCGGCAAAGGCGTCGCGACCCCACCCGATATCGACGCCCGCGGCTATCTGATGAATTTGCTCAGTAGCCGCGGCGCAGCGCCGCCGCCACCGACCGGTTACCCCGGCGTTCCATCGACGGCAACGCGCTAGCTCTTGCCGAGCGCGCGCTCGCCTGCGTCCGTCATCCGATCGAAAGATTCTGTAGATTGGCGAGGATACGTCAACCGCGCGCTACGGCACCAAATCGCCTAAGAACGTGAACTCGACCCCGTTGCCTTTCACCTCGAGCGTCCAACGCGAAAAATTGGGCGCCGCCGAGCAGGAATTGCCGTCGCCGTGCAGGATCAACGTGGCGGTCGCGGCATGACGCGCACCAACGGCAAAGCCGGTGAGTTGCGCAACGCCGCTCAACCGCCATTCTTTATAGAGGTTGGGACCGTTCGGCGGTGTGGGACTGCCGCTCGTACGCGGATCGACCTCAAACCGCGACATCGCGCGTGGAAGTGTGAACACCACGCGCCCGCGCTTGCCGGCCGGATCGATGAAGTCGAACCCGACGAAGTTGCGGATCGCGGCGCGAACACGATAGGGGCCGGTGGATGGGTCGACGATTCCGGAGATGTTGTCCGGAAATCCCGCATTGCTATAGAGCACGGCCGTCGGCGCAAATCGCATGAGCGCAAGCTCCGCGCGCACATAGGGCTCGATCGGTCCGGAGACGTCCATGCGCTGGCCCGGCTCCGTGCAGCACGCGCAGGCCTGCGCCGCTTCGGTCTGCGCGAACAAGGCAGCCGCCATCGTCAACGCCAAAGTCGTCGCGCGCCGCATCTTGAACACTCCGTAGTTTGTTGGACCTTAACGCGCGATCGCGCCGTAGGGCATGATGCCGTCGCTCGTCGCCACCGGCACGTCGTCCGGCGCGACCGGCGCTTTATACTGATCGTACTCGCGCACCTCGTCGAGTGTTACGAACGTGTAGCCCTCGGCCACGAGTTTGGGCAGCATGATGCTGAGCATCCAAAGCGACCGCTCGCGGATGTCGTGCATCAACACGACGCCGCCCTGTTTGCGCCGGATTTCGCGCATGTAGCCGCGTGCGCATTCTTCCGCCGACAGATCGTGCGCCCAGCAATCCCAGTCCGCTGCCGCGCGTAGCGTCCCGCTGTCGTCGTAGGAGATGCTGCCGCCGACGTCCCAATAGATCGGGCCGACATAGTGCTTCAGAACCGGATCCTCGTTCAGGATGCGCGCATGCGCGCGACGCCAAACGCCGTAAGGCGCGCGGAAGTAAAGCCCCTGGCCCGGCCGCACATAAGGTGCGATCGCATCGTTCGTCCTACCGACTTGTCCTATCAAGCGCTGGGGGTTCTCGGCATACTGCCCAAGGTTGGCGTGCGAGAACGAGTGGTTCGCGATGACATGCCCTTCGCGCATCATCCGTTCCATTGTCGCCGGGTGATTGCGAACGCGCGTGCCGACCACAAAGAACGTCGCGCGGACATTGTTCTGCGCCAGCGCGTCGAGCAACGGTCCGGTAAAGGCCGAGGGGCCGTCGTCGAAGGTCAATGCCAGCGTCTTCGTTCCGACGAGGCCGGACCGGTAGATGTTGCCCGGTTGAAAATACGCGTTCGCCGGCTCGATCTGCGAGGGCGGAAGCGTCACGAACGCGAGCACAAGCACAGCCGTGGCAACGGCCGTTGCGACAAACGACAATGCCCTCAGCAGCATTTCGTTTCCTTCCCCCAAGTCCCAGCGAAACGAGTTTCGCCGCAAGCGCCAGCCACACACAAGCGGAAGTTAATTCCGTCCGCTGCGCTGGTTCCGGTACTTTGAAAACTGGCTAAAAACTGCCAAGGTAAAGACCGGAAACAAGCCAAAGGGTTGTACGATGAAGACTGACGGTCGCCGCCAAAGCGAAAATGTTGAGGACCGTCGCGGACGGACCGGGGGCCTGCCGATGGGACGCGCCGGTGTCGGCGGCTTGGGTTTGATCATCATCGTGGTGTTGGCGCTCGTATTCGGCGTCGATCCGCGCCAATTCTTGGGCCAAATTGAGCAGCAGCAAGGCGGCACCGAAGCGGTCCCCGGCCAGCCCTACCAAGAGAGCGCTGAAGAGGCGAAGCGCAGCGGCTTCATCAAGGTCGTGCTCGCCGAGACGGAGGACGTCTGGTCGGCGATCTTCAAGAATTCCGGCGCCGACTACCAAGAACCGAAGCTGGTTCTCTTCAGCGGCACGGTGAAGTCGGCATGCGGCTTCGCGCAAAGCGCGGCCGGGCCGTTCTATTGCCCGCGCGATCAGATGGTCTATCTCGACTTGTCGTTCTACGACGAGATGGTCTCGAAGCTCGGTGCGCAAGGCGACTTCGCGTTCGCCTACGTCGTCGCGCACGAAGTGGGCCACCACATTCAGACATTGCTCGGGACCTCGCAAAAGGTGCAGGCCATGCGCCCGCGGGTGAGCGAAGCGCAGGGTAATGCGCTCTCGGTGAAGCTCGAACTCCAGGCGGATTGCTTCGCCGGTGTTTGGGCGAACCACACGGCCAAGAAGGACTTGCTCGAACAAGGCGACATCGAAGAAGCGATGAATGCAGCTTCGGCCGTCGGCGACGACCGGCTGCAAAAGGCGGCGCAGGGCTACGTCGTGCCCGAGAGCTTTACGCACGGCTCTTCCGCCCAGCGCGCGCAATGGTTCCGCACCGGGCTGCAATCCGGCAATCCAAACCAGTGCAACACGTTCGAGGCGGGAGACCTTTAGTCTCCGCCGGTGTGTGACAGTCACAGTCGCACAATTGTGAGGGGAATTGGACGCTCTTCTGCGCCAAAAAGCCCTCGAAAACTTGATGTGCCCTTAAGAGGCGGCCTTGTAAGCTGGCCGCCTCTCGCACCATGTATGGTGCTCACGGTTTCACCGGTTTTTTCCTTGAGGGGCAAGTCTCATGTGGTCATGGTTCTTGGCGCGTCTTGCGGGCATCTTTAACCGCATCGCCTCGATCGTCATTTTCCTGGTTCTCTTGGCCGTCGTCTTTGGCGTTGTCGGCGTGTTCACGCAGCCGAAGCTGCCGGGCGAAATGGTGCTGACGCTCGACATGCGCAACGGCCTGCCGGACTCGCGCCCGAGCAATCCGTTCGCCGACCCGAACCGCATCGCCTCCGTCATCGACGCCGTGACCGCGCTCGCGAAGGCTGAATCCGACGATCGCGTAAAGGGCCTTTACCTCCGCGTCGGCGGCAACGGCATCTCGACGGCCCAGGCGCAGGAAGTGCGCGCCGCGCTGAAGTCGTTCAAGGCGAAGGGCAAGTTCGTCATCGCTCACGCCCAGTCGTTCTACGCCAGCGGCATGGGCGACTACTTCCTCGCCAGCGCAGCCGACGAGATCTGGCTCCAGCCCGTCAGCTCGATGAACACGACCGGCGTTTCGACGACCTCGGCGTTCTTGCGCAACATGCTGGACAAGATTTCGGCCAAACCTGAATTCGCGCAGCGCTACGAATACAAAAACGCCGCGAACATGTTCATGGAAAAGGACTTCACGGCCGCGCACCGCGAAGCGAGCTACCGTCTGATCGAGTCGATCTTCGAAACCTCGACCGCGGGCATCGCGGGCGACCGCAAGAAGACGCGTGACGAAGTCGTGGCCCTGATCAACGCCGCGCCCTACCTCACGCAGGAAGCGATCGACAAGAAGCTGATCGACAAGCAAGGCTATGACGACGAAGCCGAAGACGCGGCCGTCGCCAAAGCCGGCGGCAAAGCCGAACTGACCACGCTGACCGAGTACTTCAAGATCGCGGGCAGCCCGTGGGAAGGTTTCGGCCGTCCGACGATCGCCTTCATTCAAGGCGACGGCGGCATCAACGACGGCAAGTCGGAAGGCGGCTTCGGCAGCGAATCCTCGATCGGCGGCGACACGGTCGCGAAAGCGTTTCGCGATGCGACCGAAGACGACGACGTCAAGGCGATCCTGTTCCGCGTGAACTCGCCGGGCGGCTCCGCGCTCGCCTCGGATCAGATCCTGCAGGCGATCAAGAAGGCTCAGAAGGCCGGCAAAAAGGTCGTCGTCTCCATGGGCGATGTTGCGGCGTCGGGCGGCTACTATGTGTCGCTCTCGGCCGACAAGATCTTTGCGCACGAAACGACGATCACCGGCTCGATCGGCGTGTTGTCGGGCAAGATCGTAACGTCGGGCTCGTGGGCGCTGCTGGGCATCGACCTGAAGTCGCTTGGCGTCGGCAACAACGCGCTGATCGACTCGGCCACTCAGGCGTTCACGCCGGAGCAGTGGGCGCTGTTCAACAAGGGCATCGACCAGATCTACGAGGACTTCACCGCGAAGGTCGCGGCAGGCCGCAAGATGGAACTGGCGAAGGTGCGCGAGATCGCGAAGGGCCGGGTATGGACCGGCGCCGACGCGAAGCAGCGCGGCCTGGTCGACGAGTTCGGCGGCTTCCGCGCCGCACTCGAAGCGACGAAGGCGCTGGCCGGCATCCCGGCCGACCAGGAAATCAACCTGCGCCGCCCGAAGGCGAAGTCGCCGTGGGAAGAGTTCGCCGAAGCGTTCGGCACGTCGGCCGAGGTCGTGCGCACGGTCGCGATCTTGGGGCGGGTGCTCGAGAACGAAAAGGCGGCTGAGTTCTTGGGGCTCTTCGCCGACGAGGACAAGGCGCAAGCCCCGCAGCTGCGCATGCAGCAGCAAAAGACCCGCTAAAGCAGCGGACGAAATGAGAGGCGCGGACCGCGGTCCGCGCCTTTTTTCATGCCCTGATTATTGCGCGTCGTGCACGTAGCTGCCTGTGATGACGTCGTGCAGCATCTGCCGCCGTTTCGAGAAGAGCGCCATCAGCACGCCGGCGAGCGCGGGCAGGATCGAGATGATCTTGCTGACATTGCGCACGAAGGCGCGAATGAAGCCGGGCCGCTCGCCGCTCGTCGCCGACACGCGTAAGCCCATCAGGAGTTTTCCCGGCGACGTGCCGCGCAAGAGAACGCCCTCGAATAGGATCGCGATGGCGAAATAGAGCGCCGCCGCAACCCAAGACAGTGGCAGCCGCGAGATCTCCTTGCGCTCGCTGTCGAGCAGCGCCTCGCGTACCAGCACCTCGCGCCCGCTGTCGCGTTTGATCTCCACGGCCGTGCGCCGGTACGACTGCTTTACGAAGCCCATGTAGTTCTTTTCGACGAGCGAACGCACGGTCGTGCGCGACGTCTGCCCCCCATCCGCGATCTCAAACGACGGCAGGTCGCTCGACAGCGTGCGCTCGGTTGCGATCAGCGTAAACGGCGCGTCGAGTTTGAACACCGGCCCCATCGCGCTTTGCAGTGCAGCCGCGAGCGCCAGCGCGAGCACCGCTGCCAAGAACACGTCGATCGTGCCGGCCGCGATGCGCAACGGCAAAAGGGCGGGGGCCTTCAAGGCGGCCGCCCGCCCGCCACTGTCGATCGCGACCGCCCCGATCGGCAACGACGGTGCCGCCTCGTGCGCGACCACGAACACCGGCACCTGCTCGCTGATATTCTTGACCTGCTGGTGCCCCATGAAATTGAAGCCGAGCGCCAGCTTGTTCTTGACCTGATCGTGCACCGATCCCGAAACCAGAATGCCGCCCGGCTGCGCCAGCGCCTGGAGCCGCGCCGCGATGTTCACGCCTTCGCCGAAAATGTCGTGATCGTCGATCATGACGTCGCCCAGATTGATGCCGATGCGGAAGTCCATCCGCTCGCGCTCGGCGACGTTGTCGTTCTGCGCCTTCAGCTCCCGCTGTATCTCGACCGCGCACTGCACCGATTCGACGACGCTGGCGAAATCGGCGAGAACCGCGTCCCCCGACCAGCTCACGACCCGCCCGCGGTGCCGTTCGATAAACGCCTGGATGAGTTCGCGGCACTCTTTCAACCGCTTGAGCGTGCCGTGTTCGTCCGCCCCCATGAGGCGGCTATATCCCACCACATCGGCGCAAAAAATGGTTGTCAACTTGCGTTTGACGGCGTGTGCCAAGCGGGGACCTGTCGGAGTATTGACTTGGACGCAGTTATAGCCTGCGATTGCCACGGGCACAAAAAGACGACCGGCCGATAATGACGCACCGCAACCAGCAGCCGCTTTCACCGGCGGAATTCAGCGCACGATTCGAAGACGCCAGACGTGCGCACGTTGCCAAGGATTTCAAGCGAGCGCGCCAGTTGTGCGAAACCCTGATTTCGCTCAAGCCTGCAGAGCTCGGCCCCCAGATCATGCTTGCGGATTTGGACCTGCGCGCCGGCAGGTTGATGACGGCGCGACGCCGCCTCGAACCCGTGGTTGCGGCCCATCCCGAATCGGAACAGTTGCGAAACGCGTTGGCGCGAATTCTCGAGGAACTTGGCGACGCGAACGCCTCCGAGGCGTTGTACAGGGAAGACGTCGCACGAGCGCCTGACTCCGTCACGGTTTGGGCAAGGCTCGCGCATTCGTTGCAGGTTGCAGGCAAGATCGACGATGCCGCCGCCACGTACAGGCAGATGATCGATCGCTGGCCCGAGTCGGTCGCGGGCTACTTTGGTCAGGCCGGGATTGAACCCAAGGCGCTGTCGGATGCTGAAGTCGCGGCCCTCCAGGGTCTGACAGCAACGGCACCGCTTCACGAGCGGGTCTACGCCTTCTTTGCGCTTGGCGCGGTTTGGGAAAGCCGCGGCGCGTACGACGACGCGTTCGCGGCGTTTGCGGAAGGCAACCGGTTGCGCCGCGAGAACCCCGAGTTGAACCCAGGGTCGGCCCCGACAAGCCAAGAGCTCGCGGCCCCCCCGACGTTCACGTCGGTCGAAGCGGCCGAGCAGATGCACGAGAACTTCGCCCGCGAAACGAAGGGAAACTTCTCCGCAGCCTACATCGAGAAGTTCAAAGGCAGAGGCAACCCCGCCCGCGCGCCGATATTCATCGTGGGTCTGCCGCGTTCCGGGTCGACATTGCTCGAGCAGATTCTGTCCAGCCATCCGCAGGTGCAGGGATTGGGCGAAACGCTCGCCTTGTCCCGAACGTTCCAAGGGGCGCTCGCCGAACTTCACGCAGGGCAGCGCACCGACCCCTGGACCTTCTACGCGGATGTCGGCGGCTCATATCTAGAGGCTCTCGCCGAATTGGGTTGGGACCGCAAGCGCCACGCTATCGATAAGATGCTGGGCAACTACGTCAATGTCGGCATCATTCACCTCGCGCTCCCCAACGCCGTGATCATCCACGCGATGCGAAATCCGGTGGACACGTGCTTGTCGGCATTCCGTCAGCTGTTCGCAAACCGCAACGAAGTGACCTACGACCTCGCAGCGATCGGCCGGCAATATGTGCGCTATCGCGGGATGATGGCGCACTGGGATGCGGTGCTCCCAGGCCGGATCCTGCACGTCGAACATGAACGCCTGCTCGCGGACCCGGAAACACAAGTCCGCACGATACTAAAAGCGTGCGACTTGCCATGGGATGACCGCTGCCTGCGCTTCTACGAGAACGAACGGACGGTCCGCACGGCCAGCATCAACCAAGTGCGCCGCCCGCTGTCGGACAAGGCCGTGGAGCGCTGGCGCAAGTATGAGAAGCACCTGGGCCCGCTGTTCGACGCCTTAGGGCCGTACGCCCCCGCACGTTCGTGAGCTCCACACCCGAAAACGAAAGTGGCGGCCACAAGGGCCGCCACTTCACTTGAGCTATGCGACGGTCGCTTAGAACCGCGTCGACATTCCGATGAACACCTCGCGGCCGAGCGAGTCGTAGATGACCGGGAAGGTGTTTGCGTTGCCGAACGGCGGGCTCGAGATGCCCAAGACGTTCGAGTCGAGGACGGTCGGGGTGCGGTCCAGGAAGTTGTTGATACCGCCCGTCATCTTGATGTTGTCCGTCACGTTCCAGTCGAACGCGAAGTCGAAGTAGTCGGATGCCGGGATGCTGGCATCCGCCTCGTCGAAGAAGCCGTTCGTCAGCGACGGATCGCTCTCGTTTCCGTCGTAGGACACAGAACCGATGTGACGCCACGCAACCGAGAAGTCCACATCCCACGGCGCGCTCCACGTCACACGAAGCTTGTGACGCCAATCGGGTATCGGCGTTCCGCAGGTCGTACCGAACAAGCCGGCGCAGTCATAGATAGCCGCGCCGGGCAGCGGTTCGACCTCGTAGGTGTCGATCCAAGTGCCCTGCAAGTTGAACGCGACCGTCGACGTCTCGTCGAGATTGAACTTGTAGTTCGTTTCGATATCGACGCCGGTCGTGCCGGTCGAACCGAGGTTCTCGTTCCGGCTCTCGATGAAGCCGGCGTTGCCGAACAAAATACCGGTCGTCGGTTCGCGCTGGATCCGCGTACAGACCGGATCGAGCGGATCTGCAGCGCAGATCTGCAAGATAATGCGTTGCGGAATGACGCCGATAATGCCGTCGACGAAGATGTCGTAGTAGTCGACCGACGTCGTGAAGCCCTTCAAGAACGTCGGCGTGAACACAAAGCCGAACGATTTGGTGTCGGACTCTTCCGGCCTCAGATTGGCATTGCCGGAGTATTGCGCCGAGCACTGCGCCGACGGACACGAGAAGTTCGGGCTCGTCGCAAACTGAGTGATTTGCGTCGGCGTGAGGCCGAGATTGGCGCACTGCGTGGCGTTGAAGGCCGGACCCGAGCTTGTCGTCGCCGCGCAAGGATCTTGACCGCCCCAGAGGCCGATAAACGTCGGCGTGAAGAGCTCGACGATGTTCGGCGCCCGGACCGCACGCTGGAACGTGCCGCGCAACCGCAGGTCTTCGACCGGCATCCACGAACCGCCATACTTGTAGGTGTGCGTGATGCCCGCGTTTTCGTAGTCCGACAGGCGATAGCCGCCTTCGAACTGCAACAGATAGAAGCCCGGTTGGTTCTCGATAACCGGCACCGCAATTTCGCCGAACACTTCGACGACGTCGAAGCTGCCGGCCACCGACGGCGTCGGGCCGCCCTGACCGGCCAAGTCGCCGGTCGAGAACGCGAGATCGACGCGATGCTCCAGTTTCTCTTCACGGTACTCGGCGCCGACCGCAGCCGTCACCGGGCTCTCGGCCCACGGGATCGTAATGCCGAGGTCGCCGTCGATCGCGCCGCTGACCACCCATTCTTGCGTGGTGCCGATCTGGAACCCCGGTGTGACGAGGTAGTTCAACAGGGTGTCGTTCAGCGTTCCCGTTTGGAAGATATTGAACGGCACGCAGTTGACGTCGCTGCCGTTGATGAAGGACACGCACTGCGGTGTCCCAAACGTGGGCTCGCCGGCGCGCGGGTCGTCGATAACCTGCAACGACTTAGCGACGCGCGACAGCGAGACGTCGTTGAGATACGTGCGCGACTGAACGGTCTGCCCGTACTGGGCATAGACGTCGTAGTTCCAACCGGTGTCCGCAAGCGCGCCCTTCAAGCCGAGAACGGTGCGGAACGACTCGTGACGGAAGTCGTCCTGACGCGGACCGCCTTCGACGAAGCGGCGGCCGATATCGAGCGTCGCCTGGCCGGGGGTGAGGTTGCCCGCGCCCGTCGTGTCGTTGTTACAGAAAGCTTCAAGCGGGCTGTCGGGGCCGCTGCCCATGAATGGGTTGTCGCAGTTGATAAGATAGTTGCCGCGCGCAAGCCCTGACCCGCGGAACAGGCCCGACGGCGCGATCTGCGCCACGGTGCGATCGTCCGCGAACTGAAGTTCGGCATACAGCTCGGTGTCAGCGGCAAGCTCGTAACGGCCCAACGCGCCCAGCACGTAACGGTCATCCGGCCGTTGGAGATAGTTGTAGGGTGCAAAGTTGAAGTTGTGAAGGCTGCCGGTGAAACCGGTATCCATGAGCCCGCTCGCCGTAGCGATGAACGGTCCGGTACCATAGTCGAGGCTCGCAAACCGACCGAACGCCGAGTTGCTCGACCCCTGACAGACCTGCGAGTCCCTCGTGAACGGTGGCAGCGTGCTGATCGAACACGCCGAGAAGTCCCGGTCCGATTGCAGGATCGGCTGCGCGTTCCGGTATTGGGCGTAGAGCGTAACGTTGCCCTTATCGTCGGCCGAGTTCGCGCCCATGATGCCGTACACTTGAATAATACGGCCGTCGTTGACGGTATTGTTGGGGGTTTTGAACTCGGCGGGATTGGTTGCTTCGCGGTTTGCGATCAACTGCAACAGTCGCGCGTCGTCGTTGTCGTGATTGGCGAACCCGTACTGGACGCCCATCTCGACGCCTTCGAAGTTCTTGCGCATGATGAAGTTGACGACGCCGGCGACCGCGTCTGCGCCGTAGACCGCCGATGCGCCGCCCGTCAGAACCTCGATCCGCTCAATCATACCGACCGGAATATTGTTCAAGTCCGGCGTCGGCTGGCCCGCGCTCGCCGGGTTCATGCGGCGGCCGTTGATCAGCACGAGGGTACGCTGCGGGCCGAGGCCGCGCAGGTCGACCGTCGCCGTACCCGAGGAACCGTTCGAGACTTCTTGTCCCTGGTTCGGAGCGACCTGTGTCAGGCTGTTCAGCAGCGTTTCCGAGCTGGTCGTGCCTTGCACGCGCGATTCCGTCGACGTCACCGTCGTGATCGGTGAGATTGATTTCAGTCCCTTTTGCGGAATGCGGGTACCGGTAACGGTCACCTTTTCCACCGATTCGTCCGCAGACGCGGGCACCGCACTTACGACCGTTGCGATCGCGGCACCTGCCATCAACGTAGATCTGAGGGTTTTCCTGTTCAGCACTGTTCGCCCCTTTCTTTACGCCGGACCCCGCAGCCTCGCTTGCCGGACCAGGTTGAATTCACATGGCTGTCCATTCGTTTGTGCAGCAGATGGTTCCCCCTCCCGCACGCGAGATTCACGAATCGATTCCCAGTGACGGAATGATGCTACGATGCACGCCGGGGCCAACCTGATAGCGCGTGCGCCAAGTGAAACGCCCAGCCTTGTGACTGATATGCATCAGCCGCTTTCGGCAATTGATTTGTACACGGAGCAACGCTTGGATGTTGCGCGAGCGTCTCAAGATTGGAGGCCAACCGAATGCAATCGCACGAAGATTTGGCGGCTGAACGCAATCGCAACCTCGTGCAGCTCGTTATTTCGGCGCGCAGCGTAACGAAAGCCGGCCGGTTGGATGAGGCCGCGCGGGCTTGGGAGCAAGTGAGGGCGATCGCTCCCGATCATGCGGAGGCGCTCTTCTTTTTTGGGCAGCACCACCTGGCGCGTGGCGATGCGAATGGCGCTGTTTCTCTGTTCGAACGCGCGATGAAGAGCAATGCGAAGGACGCGTTGATTCCTCTCGCGTTGGCCGGCGCGCACCGGCTCAGGGGCGATACCCTGTCGGAAGCGGCCGCGCTCGAACGAGCATTAGTGGCCGATCCGTATTGTTATCCGGCTCTCTTGGCGAAAGGGGCGCTGCTCGAGCGGTCCGGCCAACCGCGAGCCGCCGCACGCATCTATGGCGATGCTTTGAAGATAACGCCTGCCGACGAGCGGCTGTCGCCCGATCTGCGTCAGCTCGCGCAACGCGCAAGGCGAGCGGCCGCCGAAAACACACAGGCGCTCGACGCCTTCGTAGAGGCGCGTCTCGGCAAGTTGCGAGAGCGGCACGCCACGGCGCGGCTCGATCGCTTCGACGAATGCAAAGACGCGATGGTCGGGCGCAAAAAGATCTACACGCAGCAACCGGTGATGCTGAACTTCCCGAGATTGCCGGCAATTCAGTTCTACGACGAGGACCAGTTCCCCTGGCTGCGCGAACTCGAAGCAAGGACCGACGTGATCGAGCGCGAACTCTCCAACCTTCTCGATCAACGTGCCCCCGGCTTTAGGCCCTACATGAATATGCCCGACGGCGTTCCGCTGAACGAGACGGCAGCTCTCAACCGTTCGCCCGATTGGAGCGCGTATTTCTTTTGGGATGACGGTGGACGCGTCGAAGAGCATTGCCGGCGTTGCCCAGAGACGGCGGCGACCCTTGAGGCTATGCCCCTCGCAGCCGTGCCGGGCTTCGCACCGGCGGCGTTCTTTTCCTCGCTCACGCCGGGCACCCGGATCGCGCCGCACACGGGTGTCACCAACGCGCGCCTCATCGTTCACCTAGGTTTGATCGTGCCTGGCGATTGCACGTTCAGGGTCGGCAACGAAACGCGGTCGTGGCTGCGCGGCAAGGCCTGGGTCTTTGACGACACGATCGAACACGAAGCGCACAACGCAAGCGGCCAAACCCGCGTGGTGCTGATCTTCGACATCTGGAATCCCTACCTCAGCGAGGCGGAGCGCGACCTCGTATGCGCCCTTTTGGCGGCCCAGCGCGAGTACTATGCTGAGCCCCCAACTGCAAAGGGCTAAGCCGTGTTCCTCGAGCTCAAAAATCTCCTCTCCGCCGCCGAAGTTGCGCGCCTCACCGCGTTGAGCCGCGAACTCCACTTTGTCGACGGCCGTGTCTCGAACCCGGCGAACATGACAAAGCAGAACCTGCAGGCAGACTCTGCCGATCCGAAATACGCGGAGTCCGTGCAGATCGTTCAAGTTGCCCTGACCCGATCGCGGGAGTTCATCGACTTCGCCATGCCGAGGCGGATTGCCCCGCCGCTATTGGCCCGCTACGAGCCCGGCATGAAATACGGCGCGCACGCGGACGTGGCGCTCATCCAGGTACAGAACGGACGCTTGCGGACCGACTTGTCGTGCACGGTCTTCGTGGCGCCGCCAAACGCATACGAGGGGGGCGAGCTGTCGATCGAGTTGGGCAGCCGGACGGTAGCCTTTAAGGGCGAGCCCGGCGACGCGGTGATCTATCCTTCGACGACGCTCCACGAAGTGAAGCCTGTGCGCGCGGGGCAGCGCCTCGTATCGATCACGTTCATCGAGAGCGTCATCGCCGACCACCATCAGCGCCTGCAATTGTACGAACTGAGCGAGGTTGCCGCCCTTGAGGGGCTCACCATGAAGTGGGAAAACCGCGTGCGGCTCGACGTGGTTCGCCAGAACCTCATGCGCATGTGGGCCAAGCTCTAGAATCGAGAGCGCGCCAAGACCGCAGCAACGGTTGCATTGGCCGCGGCGCGAGCCTCAAGCCAAGCAAGGCCCTTGCGTATCTCCTCGGCGTGAACCTTGCGGGCTTCGCTCAATATCTGACCCCGCAGCGCCGGCGAATACGCGTGCTCGGGCGCTTTCGCATAACGCGTGAGCGCCGGGCTTGCCCCGACATTCGGCAAGAACGCAGGCTCGTGCGCGAGAGCGAAATGCCGGACGATGCGCCCCATGTGGCCCGCGACATCCTCAAGCAAAGCGTCGAAATCGACGGCCATAACGCGCTCCCCGTGCGCATCGATCGCCTTGCTCTGGCTCAACGTCTCCGCAAGCCAGCTCGCCGCCGCAAGTTCCCCCTTCGAATGCCGATGGAGTGGGGGCAAATCGGCGATGCCGTAGGCCTCAAGCCTCCTGAACCGCTCCGGTCCATGCCCGCGTAGATCCGACAGGGCATTCTGCCCCGCGACCAATGTGGCAATGAAGGGCTCGGCGCGAAGGTTCAGATAGATGGCGCGCGATCCGATCGATTCCACCAGGAGCTTGTGAGCAATCCGCCCCGCGCTGCTGGTCGCCTTCAGCACAACCGCTTGCGACGTCGCATCGCCGCGCGCCCAAAGGCGCACGAGCCCGGCCATGAGCGAAGCGAGGTCGCCGTCGCTGATCAGCGAGTCCGTTCGTCCGGCTGTATCGAACGTCTCCGCAAGCTGCCGTAGAGCCGCCGGTTCCCGAAGCGGAAACACGGTCCGTGTTTCGTCGAGCAGCCGGCTGACGAGCGTAGAGCCGACATGCCCGGTATGAAAGATGAAGTGCAGCGGTTGCCGCGGCGGGATCGCTTGGGCTACTTGCAGAACGCGGCCAAGCGCAATCCACGCGCCGCGCATCGTGGGCTTCAATATCCGGTCGTCGAGAAAGCTGGCGTCGCGCAAGTTCGACACGCCGATCTCGACAAGGAGCGCGGCGTTCTGCGCGAGATCGTACCGGTGCAGGCAAACGTCTGACGAAGCACCAAGGTGCTTGAGAAGTTCGCCCGGGAGCGGATTGCCTGCACCCATCTCAATACGGTCCCGTCGCGATGCTGCGCGGGTCGACCGTTCCCGGGACGACATCGAACGCAATCGTGAGCCGCTCGTCCTTCGACTCGAACGGCACCGTGCCATGCCAGAAGTAGGACGGGAACAGAACGAGATGCCCAACCCGAGGCTTCACATAGTGTTCCGGGCCGTCGCCGATCTCGAGATGCGACTCGCCGAACTTGAGCCAACCCTGCCGCTGCGCGGCATCGTCAAGTTCGCCGGGAAGGTCCACGTAGTACGCCGAACTGATCCAACCCATCGGGTGGACGTGGTTCGTGTGGTAGCCGCTCGAGCGCAGTTTGCACGACCAGGAATGCGTGAAGCTCCAATCGCTTTTCTTGCGCGAAAGAAGGGGGTGAGCCGTGTCCGGATCCATCGCCGCAATGTAGTCGGACACGGCCAACCCAATCTGCTCGCGAACCTGCTCGATCATCCTGCCCTTACGGGAGAACAGCAGACCCGGCGTCTGTGTGCCTTGCCGGAGCGTTTGATCGAGGGGTTCCGCTTTCGTCGTGTGCAGCGCCGAGAGCTCTTCGGCCAACGCGGCGTTGAAGGCGCGCGCATCGGCAAACCCGGTCGGCACCGCGAGAGGATAGGCCCGCACAAACTTCTCGACGTTGAAGAGTTCGCGGTACCGGCTGTCGCCGAGCGCGCGATACGCAAGACACAGTCCGGCCAGGGCGAGCTGATCGACAGGGTTCGCGCGCCGCGCAGCCTCGAACTGCACAAGGGCCAACCGATGCTCGCGGCCTTGCAGCAGGGCGTAGCCGAACTCATTGCGATAGACCGCGGCGCTCGGGTCGCCCTTCAACGCCGCCTCGAAACGCCGGAAGCTCTCCTCGAAGTCGCCGCGCTTGGCGAGTATGCGCCCAAGCATCGCATTTGCATCCGCGCGTTCGGGCGTCGCGACGAGCGCTTTGCGCAGCAATCCCTCGGCGCTCGCATCGTCGTTGCACTGCGTCCGAAGCTGCGCCTCGGCGACCATCAAATCGGGGTTCTCTCCGGACCGTTGGCGCACCCGGGCGAACGAGGTCAGGAATGCGTCGGTCCGGCCCGTCGTCCACGCATGACGGTTCAAATCGTTGTGCGTGCCGACGTCGAGCGGGTGCGCGTCGAGGGTGCGCCAGTAAACCTCCATGGCCTCATCGTGCCGGTCGGCGGCCTTGAGGTTGTTGGCGAGCGCGCTTAGCGCCTCAAGACTCGTCGGCCGCAAGCGAACGGCTTCCTGAAGCGTCGCGACGGCCTCCTCGAGCCGCTCCAACCGTGCGAGCGCAATGCCGCGATAGTAGTGGGCTTCGAAGGAAGCGGGCGTTCCTACAACCGCGGCGTCGGCTTCGGTGAGCGCGTCGTTCGCTTGACCCAGCCTGAGCTGCACCGCCGCCATCCGCGTACGCACCGGCGACACTTCATGCTTGAGCTTAAGCGCGAGCCGGTACGCCTCAAGCGCCTCGCCGTCCCGGCCGGCATCCTCAAGGACGACGCCCAAATTATACGCGGCCTCGCCGTAATTTGGATTGAGGGCGAGCGCTCTGCGATAGCATCCCTCGGCATCTCGGCCGCGGGCGAGGTTGCGCAGCACGTTGCCCAAATTGTTGTGCAACGCAGCCTCTTGCGGTGCTGCAACAATAGCCCTGCGCAACAACCCTTCCGCCTCGTTGTGTGCGCCCGCCAATTTTCGGAGCAGGGCCAAGCGAGCCAGCAGGAGCGGTTGCCCCGGCATGGCGGCCAACAACTGGCGGTACTGTGCCTCAGCCCCTGCAAGGTCGCCGCGCGCCTCCAAGGCTTCCGCCTCCGCGTATGAATCCCGCAGATTCATTGTTCATCTGCCGTTCATGGGAAGAGCGCGAGGCTCTTCCGGTCATCACGTTCTTGAGAGTTTGATTTCTGCTGCATGCCAGTTGCAGTATGCTCGATCAGACCATATCCCGTACCAGACAGGAGGCTAACACATGCGTAGGACCATATTGTTAGTAACTTTGCTGGCGGCTGGCGGCGTTGCCGCGCTGGGCGCCCTGAATCAGCCTGTTGAAGCATCATCACAAGCGTGCCTCAAATTGCGCGACTTCGAAGGTTTGAAAAAGATCAACGACACGACGTACCTGGCGAGCACCAGGCTTGACCACGGAAAGTTCATCGTCACGCTTCAAGGTGCGTGTCGCGCACTCGAGCAGCCAGCAAACCCGTACACGTTACGCGTCTACAGCAACCGGGAGTGCTTTGACCGGGATGATGCGCTAGTCTTCCGGAACGGCCAAGTCTGCTTCATCCAGAGTGTCGTGCCGGCGCCCGCAAATTAGGCACCTCAACCACATCAAAAAACGCTGAAGCGTCTTCGCGCTTCAGCGTTTTTTTTGCCTTACGAGTTCCACCACTTCTGCCAGGCTTCCCAGCTGAACCAGGAGCCGAGCCAGGACCAGAAGCCGCCCTCGGATGCCTGCGTGCCGCCGTCGCCGCCGCCGGCGGTCGCACCGGCGCCGCTGCCATCGCCGATATCGAGCCAACGCGTACGGTTCACGCCGCGCGCAGTCTCGTGCCAATTGAGCACGTGCGACTTCACCAGCGGACGGATGAACTGAAAGAACGATGGCGCGACGGCGACGTCGTTGATGAGCATGCCGGCCGCTTGACCCAAGAGCTTACCCCGCGCAGCCGCATCCTTCTCCTGCTCGGCCTTGAGCATCAACTGATCGTAGGCCGGGTTCTTGTAGCCCGGATAGTTCAGCTGCTCGGTCGAGCTTTGGAACAGGAACAGCACGCTCTGCGCGTCGTTATAGTCGAAGACCCAGCCGGCTTCGCCGATCTCGAAATTCGCGGTCTTCATATTGTCGTAGTGTACCGCGAAGTCCTTGGCGACCAATTCCACATCGACGCCGATCTGCTTCCACATAGCCTGCTGCGCGATCGCATTGCGCTTGGTGTCTGGCCGGTTGATGAAGCTGTACGTCAGCTTCAGCGGTTTCGCGGGCCCGAAGCCCGCTTCCGCCAGCAGCGCCTTCGCTTCGGTGCGCCGCTCGTCCATCGACTTGCCCGACCACGGAACCTTCGCCGACAAGTCGGCATTCGCCATGCCCGGTGGCAACACGTTTTCCGCCACAAGCCCGTGCACGCCGAAGTACACCTCCTTCTGGATCGTCGCCCGGTCAATCGCGAGCGCCAGCGCCAAGCGGACGCGCCTGTCGTTCAACGGCGGCTTTCGCGTGTTGAACACGGTGTAGAGGACGCGAAGGCCCGGGTACTTCTTCGTCTCGTTGGGGATGTTCGCAAACAGCCACTTGTTCTCGGCGAGCGGCCAGCGATCAACCGTGTCGAGTTCGCCGGCGCGATACCGCTTCAACGCCGCCATTTCGTCGGTTGAAGGATAGAACGAGACTGCGTCGATCTTCACGTTGGCGGCATCGAAGAAGTGCGGGTTCTTCACAAGCTTGACCCGGTCGAACGGCCGCCGTTCGGCGAGCATATAGGCACCGTTCGAAACCATCGTGCCCGCCTTCGTCCAATCGGCGCCGGCTTTCTCGACGACGTGCTTCGGCAGCGGGAACGTCGAATAGTGCGTCATCATCTCGGGGATGTAGGGCGCGGGACTGCCCAGCTGTAAAACGAAGGTCTTCGGATTCGGCGCGCTGACGCCGAGTTCGCTCAGCGGCAGCGTGCCCTTGTTCACCTTTTCTGCGTTCTTGACCGGATAGAGAATGCTCGCGTACTCGGACGCCGTCTTCGGATCGAGAATGCGGCGATACGCAAACACGAAATCCTCCGCGGTCACTGGCTTTCCGTCCGACCACTTGTGATCGCGGATCGTGAACGTCCATGTGAGCCCATCCTCGGACGTTTCGACCTTCTCGGCCGCGCCCAAGATCGCATGACCCTCGGCGTCCTCGGTATAAAGGCCGATGAACATGTCGCCGAGAATCTGGTTCTCGGGATCGCCCGAGGCCTGATGCGGATCGAGCCCCTTCGGCTCCGCCCCGTTGCCGCGGTGCAAGACCTTCTCGGCCGCCGCGGGCATCGCGATGCTCAACGCGACCAACGCCGCGCTTGCGAGCCTAACAAGGCCGCCTAGATTGAGTTTCTTCATGTTTGCCTCCCCGGCGTGGTCTACGAGTTCCACCATTTTTGCCAAGCCTCCCAGCTGAACCAAGAGCCGAGCCACGACCAGAATCCGCCTTCGGATGCTTGCGCGCCGCTATCGGTTCCGCTCGCGGTTCCCGCAGGGCCGGGCTTGTCGCCAATATCCATCCAGCGCGAGCGGAAGATCGTTCGCGGATTTTCGACAAATCCCTGCACGTATGGCTTGACCAGCGAGCGTTGGAACTGATGGAAGACCGGCGCCGCGGGCAAGTCGCGCATCAGAAGCGCGTTCGCTTCGCCCAAGAGCTTCGCGCGCTTGGCGCCGTCCGGCTCGGCATCTGCGCTCTTCATCAGTTGATCGTACGCCGGATTCTTGTAGCCCGGATAATTCTGTTGATCGGTGGAGGTTTCGAATAGGTAGAGCACGTTCTTCGCGTCGCTATAGTCGAAGACCCAAGCCGCGTTGGCCGCCTCATAGCTCTTCGTCTTCAGCAGGTCGTAGTGCACCTTGGGTTCGGCCGCCAAGAGCTCCATCGTCACGCCGATCTTGCGCATCATCTCTTGGATGGCGATCGCCGAACGCTTGGCATCCGGGAAGCCGATGAAGTTGTAGGTGAACTTCAGCGGATTGTTCGGACCGTAGCCGGCCGCGGCGAGAAGCCTCTTCGAATCCGCGATCCGATCTTCCATCGACATCTTCGCATAGGGCACTTGGGCCGAATGGTCGACGCCCGCAAGGCCGGGCGGCAAGAACGAGAAGGCCTCCTTGCCGTAGGAATCGAAAAAGACTTCCTTGCCGATCCGTTGCCTGTCGATCGCCTGGGCGACGGCTTTGCGCACGCGGATGTCGTTGAACGGCTTCTTCGTCATGTTGAAGGTCGTATAGGTGACCGACAGATAGATGAAGCTGCGGGTTTCATTGGGAATGTTCGTCTTCAGCCACTTCTGCTCGGTGAGCGGCCAACGCTCTTGGATATCGAGTTCGCCGGCGCGATAGCGGCGCAGTGCGGTCAAATCGTCCTCGATGGGAAGGAACGTAACGCGGTCCAGCTTGACGTTAGCGGCGTCGTAGAACTTTGGATTCTTCACCAGTGTTATGTGATCGTGCGGTCGCCATTCAAGAAGTGCGAACGGCCCGTTCGTCACGATCTTGCCGGGCTTGATCCAATCGCTTTGATATTTCTCCACGACATGCTGCGGGAGTGGGTACGCGGTATAATGGGTGAGCAATTGTGGCAAGTAGGGTGCGGGGTTCTCAAGGTCGATGACGAGCGTTTTTTCGTCCGGAGCGCTAACGCCGAGTTGGTCGACGGGCACTTCGCCCTTGCTGATCCTCAACGCGTTCTTGATGGGGTAGAGAATCTCGCGGTACTCGGCCGCAAAGTTGGGATCGAGAATGCGGCGCAGTGCGAATACGAAGTCACCTGCGACAACTGGTTTGCCGTCGGACCACGAGTGCGGCCTAATGCGAAAAGTCCAACGCAAACCGTCGGCGGAGGTTTGCGCATCGTCGGCCGCGCCCAAGATCGGCTCGGCATCGGCCGCCTCGGTGTAAAGGCCCATCATCATGTCGCCGATGACGTTGTTTTCCCATGTGCCGGTCGCGCGATGAGGGTCGAGGCTCTTCGGCTCGCCCGCGTTACCGCGAATGAGCTCCTTCTCGGCGTGCGCAACGGATGCGAAGGCAAGTGCTGCAAAGACAATGAAGAAGCTGAGCCAAGTCCAGATGTTCCGGACATCGATGTCCATCGCACGGGTTCGGGCCCGCGCTCGATGCGATCTGCTCATGCTGCCAAAGTCTCCCTTGAATTCCTGCCCCAATTGAAACCTGGCGGCAGGCCTGTGAACGGTATCTGAACCAGACAAGATGGCCCGAATCTGCGGATTCGCCAGCCCACTAAAATCCAGTTGGGCTGTGCGGCGAAAGTCATATAGCTGTTATAGTCCCAGGGTAGCTGCGAAGGCGACTGTGCCTCGGCCTGCGACCCGGCGTCTCGGACAGTTTATTGCGAGGGTGATGTGCGAATCTTTTGGCTTGTTTCCGCGGCAATATTGATGGTGCTCCCGGCTCACGCAGAGACGGCGCGGGGCACGCTTGCCGAGATCGCCAAGTGCGCCGACATAGCGACCGCGACCGAGCGGCTGCAGTGCTACGACACCGCCGCCGCAACGGCGAAAACGATCCTCGCCGCGCCCGAGCCGCAACCTGCGTCCGAGGCCGAAGATGAGGGCGGCGTGCTGGCTTGGTTCGGCCTTGCAAGCAAAAAGCCCGTCACAAAGCCGGAAGACTTCGGCAAAGCGCCCGAAGAAGTCGCAGGCCCCAAGGAGATCAGTGAGATCTCCGCGACCGTCACCGAGTTCGCCAAGAACGCCTACGGCAAGGCGCTGTTCATCCTCGACAACGGCCAGATTTGGAAACAAATCGACGGCGACTCCGTTGAGGTCGCGGCCCCAAGGCAAGGCGCGACGATGGCGGTCAAGATCGAGAAGGGCATTATGGGCAGCTTTTCGCTCACCGTCGAAGGCCGCAACGGCCTCATAAAAGTTCGTCGGATAAAATAATTTAGCTCGGGAAGTGGCAGGCGACAACGTGGTTGCTGCCGCCGCGTGCGTCCAACGCAGGCGCGTCTTTCGCGCAGATCGCCTGCGCTATGGGACACCGGGTCCGAAACACGCAACCCGACGGCGGGTTGAGCGGCGAGGGCAGGTCGCCTTCGAGCAGAATCCGCCTCTTGCCGCGCTCGACCGCAGGGTCCGGAATGGGTGCCGCCGATAACAGCGCCTGCGTGTACGGGTGCCGCGGCTTCGTCAACAATCCCGAAGCTTCGGCCAACTCCATGACCTTGCCGAGATAGAGCACGAGCACCCGGTGGCTGACGTGCCGCACGACCGCGAGGTCGTGACTGATGAACATCAGCGCCACGCCCGTGCTCTTCTGCAAGTCCGCGAGCAGATTGATGATCTGTGCGCGAATCGACACGTCGAGCGACGACACCGGCTCGTCCGCGATGATGAGCTTCGGCTTCAAGATCATGGCCCGCGCGATGCCGATGCGCTGGTTCTGCCCGCCGGAGAACTCGTGCGGGTACCGGTTGATCATCTGCGGCAGCAGCCCGACTTGGGCCATAATCTCCTGCACGCGCTTCTTGCGTTCTTCCTTGGCGAGACCCGGTTCGAACGTATCCAGCGGTTCGGCGATGATATCGCCCACCGTCATGCGCGGGTTGAGACTTGCGAGCGGATCCTGAAACACGATCTGCATCTCGCGCCGGTAGGGTCGCATCTGCGACCGCGAATGACCCGCGATATCCTTGCCGAGCCACGCGACACGTCCGGCGGTCGGTTTGATCAGCTGCAGCACGGCGCGCCCGATCGTCGACTTGCCCGAACCCGACTCGCCCACGATGCCCAGCGTCTCGCCGGGGTAGACGTCGAACGATACGCCGTCGACCGCTTTCAGCGGCCGCGGTCCGCGAAACAGCGAACCGCCCGTCGGGAAGTGGACCTTGAGGTCCTTAATCGAGAGAAGGGGTTCGGCGCTCATTTCATCACCTTACCCGCGTCGTCGAAGCCTTTCAGGTGACACGCCTTGGCGCGTCCCGCGTCGAAGCTAACGAGCTTCGGCCGCTCCGCGACGCAGCGATCGAACTTGTGGGCGCACCGCTCCTGGAACGTGCAGCCTGCGGGCAAACGCTGCAAGTTCGGTGGCTGTCCGGGGATGGCAATCAAGCGGTCTTCATCGGCCCGGTCGAGGCGCGGAATCGATGCGACGAGGCCGCGCGAATAGGGGTGCTGCGGGGTATGGAAAATGTTCTCGACCGAACCGACTTCGCAGAACTCGCCCGCGTACATCACCATCACGCGGTCGCAGAGCCCCGCGACGACGCCGAGGTCGTGCGTGATCATGATGACCGACATGTTCCCTTGCGCGCGTAGCTCCTGCAGCAATTCGAGGATCTGCGCTTGCACCGTCACGTCGAGGGCGGTCGACGGTTCGTCCGCGATTAGCAGTTCCGGCTCGCAGATCAGGGCCATTGCGATCATCACGCGTTGACGCATGCCGCCCGAGAACTCGTGCGGATACTGATCGAGACGCCGCTTAGCGTCCGGGATCTTGACCCGGTCCAGCATCTGCAGAGCGCGCGCTCGCGCATCGCGTTCGCGCATGCCCTTGTGTAGGACCAGAACCTCGGTCAGCTGTCGGCTAATCCGCAAATGCGGCGTCAGTGACGTCATCGGATCTTGGAAGATCATCGTCATCTTCGACCCGCGAATCTTGTTGAGCTTCTCGCGCTTCATGCCGACAAGCTCTTCGCCTTTGAATTTGGCGCTGCCAGTCGCAGTGCCGTTCGAGGCCAGCAGACCCATGACCGCCATAAAGGTTTGGCTCTTTCCCGAGCCCGACTCGCCCACGATCCCGACGCTTTCGCCCGGCTGAATGTCGAAGCTGACGCCGTTGACCGCCGAGACAGCGCCCTCCGGGGTCGCGAAGCGCACGTTCAGGTCTTTGACGGAAAGAAGGGCGCTCATCTGCTGTTAGCGATCCTTCGGGTCCAGCGCATCGCGCAAGCCGTCACCGATAAAGTTGAAGCAAAATAGCGTGACCGTCATGAAGATTGCCGGAAAGACCAGCATCCACGGATACGACTCCATCTGGTCCTTGCCGTCGGAAATGAGCACACCCCAGGACGTGAAGGGCTCCTGCACGCCCAGCCCGAGAAAGCTCAAGAAGCTCTCGACCAAGATCACCGCCGGAACCGTCAAGGTCACATAGACGATCACGGGGCCCACCACGTTCGGCAGGATATGCCGGCGAATGATCTGCCAGTTCGAAACGCCCGCCGCCTCGGCTGCTTCGATGAACTCCTTACGCCGGATCGAAAGCGTTTGACCGCGCACGATCCGCGCCATCGTCAGCCACTCGACCGCGCCGATCGCCACGAACATCAAGATGAAATTTCGCCCGAACACGACGACCAGGATAATGACGAAGAAGATGAAGGGTAGGGCATAAAGCACGTCGACAAAGCGCATCATCAGATTGTCGATACGCCCGCCGAGGAAGCCTGCCGTCGCTCCGTAAAGCACCCCGATCACGAGCGCCACGAACGTCGCCACGAGTCCGATCGCGAGCGACACGCGCCCGCCCATCATCACGCGGATGAACAGGTCGCGGCCGTTTGCGTCCGTTCCGAAGATGTGCCCCTTGCCGACGGCCTTCGGGCACAATTCCTCTTGATCCCCGAACAACCAGCTCATGCCGAGCGAGTTCGGGGGCGGGCAGGAAACGCGTTCGCTGTTGAACGTGTCGTCGAACTGGTGCGGCCATACCATCGGCATAAAGACCGAGAGCCCCGCGATCAGCGCGAGCACGACCATCGACGCCACGGCGGCCTTGTTGGCGAAAAGCCGCCGGCGGGCATCCTGCCAAAGGCTGCGCCCCTGGATTTCTTTCTGAACCGGTACGCTGGCGCTTGCCATCAGTCGTACCTCACCTTCGGGTCGAGCAAGCCGTAGAGAACGTCCGCGACCAGGTTGAGGATGATGACGAGCGACGCATAGAGGATCACCACGCCCATCACGAGCGTGTAGTCGCGCTGCAAGGCGCCGTTGATGAAATACTTGCCGATGCCCGGAAGCCCAAAAATCTGCTCGATGACGAGCGATCCTGTGACGATACCCGCTGTAGCCGGCCCCAGATAGCTCACGAGCGGCAACAGCGCGGCTCGCATCGCATGACGCGTGATCACGAGCCGCTCGGGCAGGCCCTTCGCGCGCGCCGTGCGCACATAGTTCGAACGCAAGACCTCGATCATACCGCCGCGCGTCAGTCGCGCGATGACCGCGACCTGCAGCAGCGACAGGCTGATCACCGGCAGCACCATGTTGCGCAGCGCCCCGTCGTTCCACCCGCCGACCGGAAACCAGCCCAGGTAGTTGCCGAAAATCAGCGTCAGGATCGGCGCCATCACGAAGCTCGGGATCGTGACCCCGATCATCGCGAGCGTCATCACCGAATAGTCGCCGACCCCGTTCTGCCGAAGCGCCGCGAACGTGCCGAGCGTCATGCCGATCGCCGCCGCAAGAAGGATCGCCGAGATGCCGAGTGCGGCACTCACGGGCGCACCGTCGGCAATCAGCTCCGCCACGGTAAAGTCTTTGATCTTGTAAGACGGGCCAAGGTCGCCTGCGAGAAGCTTGCCGACATAGCCGCCAAGGCAGCGCACTTGACGATCGCTCGAGTCGTAGTATTTGCCGTCGCGCAAGGTGAGCTTCTCGGCCGCGAGTGCGGCCGCATCCGGCGCGGACGAGTATTGCGCGCTGCACACGGTGGTATTGAGGTCGAAGAACTGCCGGTGCAGAGGCTTATCGAGATCGTAGGCTGCCAGGATGTTTCGTTCGATCTCGGGCGGCAGGCTGCGCTCTTGGTCGAACGGTCCACCCGGCGCAACGCGCATCATAAAGAAGGCCATTGCGATGATGACGAGTAGCGTCGGGATCGCGATGAGCAGCCGGCGTACGATAAAACGCAACATGTGCTGGCCGCCGTCCCCGATTAAAAGCGTTCGATGCGCCGCGATGCCCCAAATCACGAGCGCGCATCGGTCGCTACCTTCAACAGCCCATGACCAAAGTCAATGTGGCCATTCCGACAGTAACTACGAATTGATGAACAACATCAACGCTTTGGCGGCCGTGGCGTCGATGGCTTGGTGCTGAGTGCCCGGACGCGCGGGCTGTCAGGTGCGAGCGCCTCGAAATGGCTGAATGCTTTGCCGGCCTCTTTGATGTCCGACAGGGCAACGAAGTCCGCGACTTCGGAGAGCTTGCGCCACATGGCCCGGATCGGGGCGTGGCGGTGTGCGCGGTCGGGGGCGCGCGCCGATGCCCACTCGAAAATCTCAAGCAGCGTACCGTCCGAGCGGGCTCGAAGGATCATCGGCCGGCGCTGCGTCACGAGCTGCGCCTCGGCAAGCGTGCGCCGGTGCTCGCGAATGAGTTTTCTGAGCTCACGGTCTTTTCCCGGCTTCGGCCGGTACGCAGCAATCACCGTTTCAGTCGTTTCGCGCGTGCGCGTCACGGAAATCCTCTCGACCAGCATTCGGAACCGCACCTAATCATCGCGCAAGCGAGAGGGCCACAAGCCAACTGTTGTGATTGGGTATGGCGTCCACGTTCGGTTGCGATCCTACTACGAGCCTTGTGGACATCGAGGCGGTATGAAGGGCGGCATGCTTAATTGCGCGTGTTGCACAAAAGACGTACCTCGCCGGTCAATTCGGTGACACCTCACCTTAGTCCCACCCGATGGTGGTAGCTGTAAGCAGTACGAAAGCCCAAACTGTGGTACAACGGTAAGGCGGCGGTGTTGGCTTGCGCTACCTGTAGCCATGCGCGGCGCGCACCACGTGCGTATGCAAAACCAAGCAAACCCTCGGTCAACTGGCGTGCAAGGCCCTGCCGCCGCACGCCCTTCGCGACATGAATTCCGTGTAATCCTGCCCACGCGCGCTCGATCGCGACGGTACCGGCAGCTACGGTATGCCCATTCGCCGCGACCAGTGCCCAACCGCTGTCGACAGCGACAGCGCGATGTTGCATCGCGAATATCTCGGCGTCTCTGCCGGCCAAGCCGCGCACGTGCGTGGCGGCTTCAATCCATGCCTCACTCGCCGCCGGGAATACCTGGACGTTGGGGGCGGCCGCCATAACGTGGATAGGTGCCTGCTGAACGAAAGTCGGCTCTTCCACGGTGTAGCCGCGCTGCTCGAGCAGTAGATCGAGACCGTCATCCGCAAGTGGCGTCAATCGAAAGATGGGCCTCTGTTGCCAACGAGCGTAAGACGCCTCCGCAACCTCGATCTTCTCGCCGAGCGGTATCGTGCTTGCGTGCACGCAGTTCACAGAGTTCGGCCGCCGCGACCCACCGCCGGAGCACCTGATCAACCATCCGTCATAGTGCACCGTCTTCAGCGCAGGCCACGCGTTGAAGTTCATATCTTCAAGCGCGAGGACTTCGTCGCGCCTCATGCGCTGAGTTCGCTTATTGGCACGACCCGCTGCTCTTTCGCCGATATCTCTGCAGCCATTCCCATGATCACGGCCCAATATCCGTCCTCGACGGTGACCTGAACCGGACCGCCGTGCAGCGCTGCTTTGAGAAACGCCTGATGCTGATAGTAGCTCGCGCCGTGATGCGTGCCGGCTTTGAGCGCCGTGTCGTCGACCGCGACATGCGTCGTCACCGGCTTCCTCGGCGAGCGCGGGCTGAACACCAAGTCGCCGTCCGGAATGAACACCTCAAGCTTGCCGGTGTCGCCGACGGCCGCGATCTCTTCCTGGTTCTTCGAGCCTTCGGCAAACATACAAAGATCGAGCATCGCCCGGACACCGTTGTCGAAGTCGACGATCGTGTAGGAGTTGTCGATGATGTCCGGCACGCGGCCATCATAGCGCTCGTCGAGATGGTTCACGTCCATCGCGCCCGAGCAATAGACCCGCAACGGCTTTGCCTTCACGATCAACCGCATCAGGTCGAAGAAGTGGCAACACTTCTCGACCATCGTGCCGCCCGTGTTCTTCGAGAACCGGTTCCAATCCCCAACCTTCTTCAGGAACGGAAACCGGTGCTCGCGAATGGCGAGCATCTGAAGCTTGCCGATCTTGCCGCTGTGAACCTCATCGATGAAGCGCGCCGCCGGCGGCATGTAGCGATATTCCATCCCGACCCAGAACACGCCCTTGTGCCGCTTCGCCAGTTCCCGAAGCGCGCGCACGTCGTCAAGTGTCGTCGCCAGTGGCTTCTCGCACAGCACGTGCTTGCCGGATTTCACGACATCCTTGAGGATTTCCGCATGCGTGAAATTCGGCGACGAGATCAACACGGCGTCGATCGAAGGGTCGGCGAGCATCGTCTGCCGGTCGGGATAGACCTTGACCTTGTCTTTGAGCGCGTCGCCCAAGAACATCTGCGCCACCTGCACCGATTGCGGCACGGGATCGGTGATCCCGGCAATCTCGGCCTCCGGCATGAGCTTCAGATTATTGATGTGCTCATAGCCCATCATCCCCGTCCCGATGAGCCCATACCGTAGCTTCGCCACGCCGCGTCCCTCTTGGCTGTCGGGGGCGACCATTGCCACGCGTAAGGCCCCCTTGTGAAGCACGATGATGTTGCTTCAAATGCCAAAACGATGAGCACGAGCAAACACAACCGCCGCCTCGGCCAGACCGCCCTCGACGTCGGCCCCATCGCCTACGGCCTCTGGCGCTTCGTCGGCAACGACGTGAAGGCCGCGCGCGCCCGCATCGAAACGGCCCTCGACGTCGGCATGACCCTGATCGATGTCGCGGCCGTCTACGGCCTCGACTGGGGCGGCAGCGCCTTCGGTGAATCAGAAACCTTGCTGGGCAAAGTTCTAGCCGACGCGCCGGTCTTACGCAGCCGCATGGTGCTGGGGACGAAGTTCGGCATCATCCCGGGCATCCCGTATGACTCCGGTGCGCCGGCCGTCATCCGCTCCTGCGAGGAGTCGCTCTTGCGCCTCGGCGTCGATCGCATCGACCTCTTTCAGGTCCACCGCCCCGATGTATTGACGCACCCCGTTGAACTCGCCGAAGCGCTGACGAAACTGCGTGCCCAAGGCAAGATCCGCGAAGCCGGCGTCTCGAACTACAACGCCCGCCAGACATTGTTGCTGCAGCAGTTCCTCGACTTCCCGCTCGCGACCATGCAGCCGGAGTTCTCGGCCCTCGCGCCCGAAGCAGCCTTCGACGGCGTGCTCGACTTTGCGATCTCGCGCGCGATGACGCCGCTCGCCTGGTCGCCGCTTGCAGGCGGCAAGGTGCTCGAAGAAAGCCCCGCCGATCCGGCCGCACAACGTGTCGCGAAGAAGCTCGACGAACTCGTTCGCTTCCACGGCACCAGCCGCACAGCGATCGCGCTCGCCTTCGTGATGCGTCATCCGTCGAACCCGATCCCGATCGTGGGCACCCAGAATCCTGCCCGCATCGCCGCGGCCACCGACGCGCTGAACGTCAACCTAAGCCGCACCGATTGGTATGGTCTCGTCGTCGCCGCCCAAGGAAAACCGCTACCATGAAACCGTGCGAAGTCTCCTGGTTCTCCGCGCTCTGCGACGACGACTACGAGTTCTTGGGCGTTCCCGACCCGAAGCTACGTTCAAGCTATGAGCATTGCCGCAACATCGTGCTCACGGCAGAGCAGGGCGGCTTCGACAACGTCCTCTTGCCGTCCGGCTATGCACTGGGCATCGACACGGTCGCCTTCGCCGCCGCCATCGCCCCGCAGCTGAAGCGCATGCGCCTGCTCGTCGCTGTCCGTTGCGGCGAGGTTTGGCCGCCGCAACTCGCCCGGCAACTCGCAACGCTCGACCAAATCCTCGGCGGCCGCCTCACGATCAACATCATCTCGAGCGAAATGCCCGGCGAAACGCTGGCCAGCGCCCCACGCTACGGTCGCACCGTGGAGATCATGAAGACGCTGAAAGCCGCATTGAACGGCGAGCGCATTAAAATTGAGGGTCAGCACTACCGCTTCGACCTCGATCCGCCCGGCACCCGCACGGTCAGCGGCAAGTGCCCGCCGCTCTACTTCGGCGGCCTCTCCGAAGACGCCCGTGAAGCCGCCGCTGAAGCCGCCGACGTCTACCTCATGTGGCCCGACCGTCTGGACGAGGTGAAAAGCATCATCGCCGATATGACGGCGCGCGCCGCCGAGCGCGGCCGCAAACTCAAATTCGGCTACCGCGTCCACGTCATCGTCCGCGAAACGGAGGCCGAAGCCCGCGCTTACGCGCGCCGCCTGCTCTCACGCCTTGACGCCGCAACGGGCGACGCCATCCGCCAACGCTCGCTCGACCACGCCAGCGCCGGCGTCCGCCGCCAAGCCGAAATCCGCGAAGCCGCCGACGACGAAGGCTTCACCGAAGCAAACCTCTGGACCGGCATCGGCCGCGCCCGCTCCGGCTGCGGCGCCGCCATCGTCGGCGATCCTGATCAAGTGCTGAAAAAGCTAAACGCCTACCGCGCGCTCGGCATCGAGGCGTTCATCCTCTCGGGCTACCCGCACGCAGCGGAGTGCGATCTGTTCGCAAGACACGTGCTCCCGAAACTCGACCACGCGCCGCTGGCGCTCTAGTGCTTCTTCTTGCCCTTGCGGCACTTCCCGTCGGGATAGCTTGGCCCCGAACAGAAGGTGCCCCCGCTCATGTTATCGGCCATGGTGACCAGCGCCAGCGGTCCGACCTTTTGTCCGAACTTCGTCACATCGCCGTCGGGCGGCCAATAAAGTATCGCCACGAACATGGTGACTGCGGCAGTCGGCAATACCAGCTTCGGCGTAAGCCCGAACATGTTCCGCTTGTCGTCCTCGCGCCACTCGCAAGCGTCCACATCTTGCTTCTGCAGTTTGTTGAACCGCTCGCGGTCGGTGAAGAACAGCAACAGCAGCTTCTTGCGATCGGCGTCGCTGATCCGCTGCGGACGCTCCGCCTTCGCAGGCCGGGGCGTCGCAGGCTTGTAAGTGCGCACTTGCCCATTAACGCGCGTATCCCTGCGCGACCGCGTTTCAAGCATCATGTCGCCGGAGAGCTCGCCGATCGCAACCGCCCGGTCAGCCGCCGAAGGATGGCTGCCGCCTTGGCGGTCCGTTTGCCCGTCGAAAAGCATCGCCTCGAGGTCATCGCTACCCGGGAAAGAGCCGCGCCCACTGACCTTCTGCAACGCGCTGACCAAAGCTTCCGGAAACTGCGTCACGCGCGCAGCCTCGCCGTCGGCGATATGGTCGCGCGCAAGCTTCAACCCGCGCCGCGCATAACGCGCAATCCGCATCGATGCCATCGTGACCATCCCGCTGACGAGCATCAGCGGCAGCATCGGCGGTATCACGATAGGGATGATGAGCTGCCGCCAGTCTTCGATCCTAAGGATGTTGTGGGTCTGGAGCAGCACTGCCGTGCGCATCAGCGCATGGTTCGCCGCCATCACCTTCGTATCGCCTTGCCGGATGTGCGATGCCTCATGCGCCAGGACGCCCGCGAGTTCGTCGTCGTCGAGCTGGTCCAGAAGCCCCCGCGTCACCGCGATGAGCCCGCGGACCGGCCCTTCGCCGACGGTGACAGCATTCGGTGCCGCAACCTCGATGACGCCGAACCGGGGGCAGCGCACGCCTAAGGCGGTACACTGGTTCTCCGCAATGCCGACAAAGCGCGCCTCATCCCGCTTATCAACGAGCTTGACGTCGAGCGCCTTCACAACGCTCTCCGCATGACCGCGATAACTCGACCAGAACAACAGCGCAGTCGCCAGCGCAACCGGCAGCGCATACTTGAGCGCATACCCCGCAGGGTTCGACAGCACCGTATTCTGGTGGTCGAACATCAACAGGAACCAGGTCAGCACGAAGACCGCGATCAGCTGAAACGCCACCATATAGGCGGCAAACATCAGCATCGTCAGCCGCCGATTATGCTCGGCGTGCGTAATATAACCGTGGACCGCCATCGCGGCGCCCCTTTAGCGTTAGAGTTCGACCTCGGTCGGCATGACAAACCCGTCGCGCTTGTCGCCCAGCGAGAATTTCTGACGCACGGGCATACCGTGCGAGATCAAGTTCGCCGGGAATGAACGGCACACCGCGTTCGATTCCTCGACCGCAAGATTGTAGAACTTGCGCGCCGCCGTAATTCGTTCCTCGATGCGGATCAAATCGCCCCGCAGAGACGAGTAGTGCGTTTCCGCCGCGATGTTTGGAAACTTATCGACGACCTGGAAGAGGTTGTTGAGCGAAGCCGCAAATTGCGCGTCCGCATGCAACGAAACCTTTTCCCCGAGCGCTTCAAGCGCCTTCACCCGGCCTTCCAGCACACTGCCGATCAAGTCCTTTTCATGCTGCGCAAAGCCGCGAACGACCTTCACCAAATTGCCCACCAGCGCATGACGTTCCGCCAGCAACGCATCCACGTCGCCGAACGCCGCCTCCGCCCGCTCGTCCAACTTTCCGATCAGCTCGTGCAGCGAACGCAGGCGCAGTCCCAACCAAACCAAACCTGCAAGCAGTGCCAAGGCCCACCAATGGTCCAACACGAAATTGGTCGCCCCGACCAACCGGCCGAAAAGATCGGTGGCTTCGACGAAACTCTTCTCTTGCATTGCCGCCCTCATTGCATCGATAGGCGTCAACTCTACGCGCCGGCCGCTAATATTCCTTTGCGCGCCGCACGGCAGAGCTGTCCCACTTTGAAGCAACTCGCCATTCGTGACAGGATGACAAAGCAACTACTCGTCAACGGAGCCCCATGACCCTTCCCCTCGACGGCGTCCGCATCATCGATCTCTCAGCCGTTATTTCCGGCCCCATGGCGACGCAAATCCTCGCCGACCAAGGCGCCGACGTGATCAAGGTCGAAGGCCCCGGTCCCGGCGACATCGTGCGCTATCTGGGTCCGACGAAGAACGGCGTGAACGCGATGTTCACCGCGGTGAACCGCAACAAGCGCGGCATCGTCTTGAACCTGAAGTCGCCCGAAGGCCGCCAAGTTCTGCTCGACCTGGTAAAGACCGCCGATGTAATCGTCGAAAACTTCCGCCCCGGCGCGCTCGAGCGCCTCGGTCTGGGCTACCCGCAACTGAAAGCGGTCAACACCGGGCTGATCTACGTCTCCATGTCGGGCTTCGGCGACACCGGCCCTTTCGCGAAGCGCCGCGTCTACGACCCGGTAATCCAGGCGACATCAGGCTTCTCCTACACGCAAGCGAACGCCGCGACCGGCGAACCGCAGCTCATCCAAACGCTCGCCTGCGACAAGACGATGGCGATCACGGCGGCCCAGGCGATCACCGCCGCGCTCTATGCCAAGGCGCGCGGCCGGGGAGGGCGCCTCGTCGAAATCAACATGCTGGACTCGGCGATCGCGTTCCTCTGGCCCGATGCCTACTACAACCTCGTCTTCGAAGAAGGCGCGAACCGCGCGCCCGACTTCGCAAGCTTCTATTCGATCCGCAAGACGAAGGACGGCTACATCACGATGATCGCGATCTCGGACGACGAGTTCCGCGCGACGACCCGCGCGATCGGGCGCCCCGACATTGCCGACGACCCGCGCTTCAAGACCGTCTTCGACCGCATGCAAAACGCGAAGGTCATGACCGACATGATCGCAGCCGTCGTGCAGGATATGGCGACCGCCGAAATCACCGCCCGCCTCGAAGCCGAAGACGTCCCCCACGCCCGCGTTCTCAAACGCGAAGAAGTGCCCGCGAACGAACAAGTCGTCGCGAACGGCAGCATCACCACGTTCGACGACCCGCGCGCCGGAAAAATGCGCCTAGCCCGCAACCCGGCAAGGTTCGACAGCGAACCGCTCCCGATCCGCCGCCACGCGCCGGCAATTGGCGAACACACAGACGAGGTGCTACGCGAATTGGGAAAGTCGAAAGACGAAATCGCCAAGCTGCGTGCCGCAGCCGCTGTCGCCTGAACTCCCACGCCATTTACCGGGTGTAAGCGCGATGCAAGTTGACTTCTATTTCGGAGCTGGCAGCCGCTACTCCTACCTCGCCTCCACTCAACTCGCTGCAATCGCGGGGCGAACGGGCGCACGCTTTCGTTGGCGACCCGTATTCAGCGGCGACCTAGCTAAAGCCGCGGGCTACTCGCCGTTCATCGGTCGCCCCGCCTCCGGCCAATACTCATCGACATATCGGGATCAGGATGTGGCGCGATGGGCGGAGCTATACGGCGTTCCATACCATGGTGATCCGGCTCTCGACGCTTCTCAATGGCGTCGTTTAACACTCGCCCTGGTCGCGGCCGAGGAGCGCACCGAACTCTTTGCGCGCGCGCTCTATTCCGCCCTATTCGCGCGCGCCGAGCTGCTCAACGGTGATGTCGAACTCTACGCGCTCGCTGCACAAGTCGGCATCACGGACTTGGAGAAGCGACTAGAGGCTGCTGACCTTGAAGCGCGTGCATCAGGAATCGTAGCAGAAGCTGTCGCCGCAGGCGCGTTTGGTGCGCCGTCGTTTGTTGCTGAAGGCGCACTCTTCTTTGGCAATGATCGGCTCGTCCTGTTGGAACGTCATTTGCTGCGACGCTAACGGCCAGGGTCCAGTAACAACGGAAACCTAACGATCGGCCGGCATTTGAGCGACTAGGTCGGAACGTAGGTCAACCTGATCGCGTCTCCACCAATCCGCTCGCTGGCCACAAGGCGGAGCGGCGGCCGGGCGGCGGCGAAGAATGGCGTACCGCGGCCAAGTACGACCGGATGGACGTAGAGTTGATACTCATCGATGAGACCAAGCGCGGTCAGGCTTCGCGCAAGATTCGGTCCGCCAACCTCAATCTCGCCCACGACCTCATTCTTTAGCCCGCGTATTGCCGCCTCGAGGTCGCCCTCAACGAGAGTGGCGTTTGGGCCGACTGACTTCAATGTGCGCGATACGACCCATTTCCGTTGCCGTCGCCACGCAGCCGCGAACTCGCGTAGCTCCGGGGTCCGCGATGAATCATGTTGGTCCCATTCGTCTCCATCCCAATAGCGCATGATTTCGTAAAGGCGGCGACCGTAGATGCTGCCGGTCAGCCCCTGCGCCTGCTCAATGAAGTGACGAAAGAGCGTGGCATCGGGCCCAAACGCCTCGTGGTCGACATAGCCGTCCAAGGACACGTTCATTCCGAAAATGATCTTGGCCACCTGAAATTCTCCATCACGCGTGTCTCCCCCAACTTGGTGGGGGAGTGGGTGCGCAACGAAGTTGCTGCACCCGAGGGGGCAGCGCAAGCGTGTGTGACCAGCCCAAATCAGACCTGAACCAATTCTCGAAGATCAGCGCCGCCCCCTCCCGTGCAGCAACTGCGTTGCGCACGTACTCCCCCGAGCCTTGCTCGGGGGAGACATCGGGAGAGAGGCTAGCGCTCGATATTGTAGTCGATCGTCACGACAACGCGCGCCTGCTTGTTGATCGTCGTCTTGTCGTATGTGCCGCCGTAGTCGGAGGCTTCTTCGCTGGCGCCTTCCGGCAGAATGTAGAACGACCCTTGGCTGGCTGAGCGCATCGCGCCGACGCGAATGTTGCCGTTCTTCGCGAACTCTTCCGCGCGCTTCTGGGCGTTCTGGGTTGCCGCACCGATCAGCGACATCTTCACGTCTTCAAGATTGGTCACGATGTAGAGCGGATCGGAGTGGCTGACGCCATGCCCTTCGCCCTCAAGCTGCAGGATGCCTTTGTTCGCAGCGGCGATCCGCGTCAGGTCGGTCGAGCGCACGACCAAGTCCTGCGCCGCGTTGAAGCCGCGCTGTACCGATCGTGTCGTGCCGTTCGGTCCGGGCTCGTCCACCATGTTCGGCGTGACGTTCTCGTTGCCCTCGGTGATGGCCGCCTTGTCGAAGCCTTGGCCGCTCAAGAACGTGTCGAGCGCCGGCCGATTCTGGCGCAACTTCGCCAGCGCATCCGCAAACGTCGTCCCCGTCACGCGCAGGCCGACGGTCCACTCGGCAGCGTCCGCCTTGATCGGTTTCTCGGCCAAGCCTTTGACCGTAATCGTCTGCCGCCCAGCACCGATCTGCTTGGCGTGAATGCCGAAGATGAGCGCCGCCAGCGACATACCGACGGCCAGCAACACGCCGAGGATCACGACCGCTTTAGAATTGTCTAAGGTCACTAGAGGGGTACTCCATGTTGGATAATGGTGCCGAATCAAGCTCGGGGAATGTGAGTGCGCCTGAGCGAATCCTCGCGCAAGAGCGTGGGCGAATTGTGCGGAGATTGTGGCGAAACGGCGGAACTTGGGGCCTTTCGCGGTGCTAGTCGCTGAGCGCGGCGACGACCGCCTGCGGGACTAGGAACAGATCGGTGTCGCCCGTCTTTTCGCCGGCCGCGGTCAGCAGTGCGTGGGCTTGTCCGCGATGATGCGTTTGGTGGTTGAAGAAATGCATCATCAGAAGGCTCCGCGGCATGGTGATTTCGCGGCCAGCGGCGCCGCTGAACCATGTCTGGTCCGCCGCGACCCACGCATCGTCGATGCGTGCCGCCCATGCCGATATTTTTTGATCCGCCGTCTTGCGCGCATCCCAAAGGTCTTCGAACGACGCGATCAAATTAGCGCTCTCTGCAGACGCCGTCATCGGCTTCTCCCAGCCGTCGAAGCGCGACATCCACACACGGTCCGCCCAAAGAAGGTGGTTGAACGTGCCGTGGACCGAGTGCCAGAAGGCGCCGCAGTCCCTGCGGCGGGCTGCGTCGCTCAAGCGGGCCGCTGCACTGTACAAACGGGTGTTCATCTCGGCGTTATAGGCGGCCATGCTGCGCACGAAGGCCGGGGTGACGATGGGGTGGCTAGGCATGGGTGTCTCCTTGATCGCGCTATATATATTTGTGCGGTCAACCCCGTCCAATCACCTGGTCGATCATCGCCTCTGCCGCCTTGCGGTCGACCTGCTCATCCAGGATCAGCATGGAAAGCCCATGCACCAGCGACCAAGCGCGTAGCGCCTCGACGAAGACCTCCGCCTTGCTCGCCTTGGCCCCAAGGCCGAGCGCGGCATAACTCTTGAGCAAGCTGGCCGGCAGCCCCCCGGCGGCCTTACCGGGCCGTAGCCGCGCCGGCGTGTGAATGAAGATCAGCCGGAACAAATTCGGATGCGCGAGCGCAAAGCGCACATAGGCGCGCCCAGTCTGCGCGAACGCCGCCGGTCCCTCCGCCTTCGCGGCCGCGCGTTGCTGCTGCTCGCCGAGCATCGCAAGTCCCTGTTCGGCGAGCGCCTTCAACAGATCGTCCTTGCTCGGAAAGTGCCGGTAGACCGCGGTCGCACTCACCCCCACGTTGC